>QNCL01000079.1 GCA_003645805.1 Candidatus Omnitrophota bacterium | reverse complement strand
TCTGCAAACCTTGTTCTTAAGGCAGGAGAAAGAATATCTCTTGAGGAGTGGGTCTTGGGAGGATTAATACTTAAGATAAGACGGAAATTAGGATGAGTATGTATGGTTTCTCCTTCTTCATCAGTAATATAGCCAAAGTCAATTAAAGTGTTAAGATACTCAGAAATAGGCGATAAGTTTGCTTCATCTATAAACAACCAGCTGCCTTCTTTAACTGCTTTGGGAAGTAATCCTTGTTTATAGCGCCAGTATCCTTGTTTGTCCTGGATATAGCCACCTAAGAGCTCTTCTAAGCCAGTCTCAGAGGAGAGGTTTACATAATAGAGATTGGTTTGCTTTTCTTTAGCTAAATATCTTATTAAAGTGGTCTTTCCTGAAGCAGGGTTTCCTACCAATAACAGGGGTTCTTTTTGAATAAAGGCACTAAGGATAAGATAAAGGGTCATTTTTTGTGAAGCTGTGGGATTAATTCTGGCTTCATCCTGAGGTATAAATTTATTGCCAGGGGTGGTGGTTAAAGAGGAAAGTAGGCTTTTATATTCCCCTTCTGTATTTTGGATTCTCTCCTCTAAGTTTAGGCCTTTATTGTTAAAGCCAAAATAGGTGTCTAACAGAGTGATTAAGGCTTCTCTTTCCCCTTCATCCCTTATTCTTGCTAAATAGACACTATAAAACTCTTTAAACAAAGTCTTCAAGAATGTCTTTTCAGGATATTGTTTTTCAAACAAGGGTTTTATCCTTCTTCCTAATCTTATTAAGTCTCTTAAGGAAAAGATATAGGGGTCTTTTTCTTTTCTTGCAATTATCCTTGCCTTTGCCTGTTGAGAAAGGTTAAAGTGAAATCTGCTGATAATTAAGCTTTCCCCCTGAGGAATATTAAATAAATCCGATAGAATCTCTGATAATTCTCTTTCTGTAAGTTCATCTTGATAGTATCTCTTAAATCGGGATAAGAATATATTAGATAATCTCTCTCTCTGAGCATAGCTTTCAGGATTGGCTGTGGCAAAGAGCCTGAAATCAGGATGAGGAACAATTACTTTTTGCTGGCCATTTTCTGAATAGATGAGTTTCCCTGTAATAAGTAAGTCATTCAACATCTCTATAACCTCAGAAGGGGCAAGATTTATCTCTTCTAAGGTAAGCCATAGGCCTTCTTTCATTGCTCTAAGTAATATACCATCCTGCCACTGCCACCTACCTTGCTCTGGTTTTACTCCTCCAATGAGTTCTGTCTTTGAGATATAAGGATTAAGGGTATAGGAGAGGTGTTTTTTGCCCAAAACAAGAGCTAACCAGTTGATTAAAAAGCTTTTGCCGGTAGAGGTGGGACCAAAGAGGATTAAGGGATGTTTTAAAAGATAACTTAAGGCTATTGTCTCTAAGATTCTGTAGGCAGACTGGGTAAACACACAGGGAGGAACTTTACTGTTTCTATCTCTTTTTAGAGAAATGTCTCCTATCCTCAGGGTGGCTGGGGTTATCAGAATTCTATCTTTACAAGAACCCTTTAAAGGAGTAGTTAAAGGAGTATCTAAGCAACCAGAAAACCAGGTTAAAAGCTCAGTTAAGTCTTTTTGGTTATTTAAGGCTAATTCTTCAAGGATTCTAACTAAGGCCTGAGATGCGACTTCGTGGAGAGGCCAGCTCTCATCCTCAAGCCTTTTTTCTAAAGGACTGATATCTATCTTTTCTCCCTGTTTGATTTTTTCTAAATAGAATACTTCCAAGAGTTGGACTGTGGTTTTGCGAACCCCACCATCACTATATTCAAGTATTTCTTCTAAGTGACTAAAGTATGCTTGTTTTCCTTGTTTGATTAGTTCTAAATAGATTGGTCCTAAGGCTTTGGCTGCGGCTTCGTCGACAGGCCACTCCCCACGAAAAATTTCTTTAGAAATTTCTTCTTCATCCTCAAGCCTTTCTTCCAAAGGACTGAAGTCTATCTTTTCTCCCTGTTTGATTTTTTCTAAATAGCTTGCTCCCAGGACCTGGGCTGCGAGGTAGCGGACAGGCCCTTTTTCATCCTCAAGCATTCCTTCTAATTGAGAAAGGGTTATTTTCCCCTGTTTAAATAGTTCAAGATAGATTAAAGTCAGGATCTGCATTGCAACAAGGCAAACATTAGCACAAGAGTTTTCAAGCATTCTCTTTAATTGACCAATATCTACTTCTTCTCCCTGTTTGATTTTTTCTAAATAGATTGCTCCTACGAATTCGATTGTAGATTGGAGGATGTCATCATTGGTGATATCCTTATCACTATCCCTGAGCATTTCTTCTAATCGAGAAAAGTCTACTCCTTTTCTCTGTTTTACCAGTTCTAAATAGATTGCTCCTAAAGCCTGACTTATACATAAGCGGATAATTTTCTTATTCCTATTCTCAAACATTCCTTCTATTCTTCCAATATCTACTTCTTCTCCCTGTCTGATTAGTTTTAAATAGATGGCCCCTAAAACCTTAATTATTACAGCTTTGTGGGCATCATCATCACTATCCCCAAGCATTCCTTCTAATTGAGAAAGGGTTGTTTTTCCCTGTTTAAATAGTTCAAGATAGATTAAAGTTAAAGCCTGGGCCGCGGCTTTGCAGACATGCCACTCCCAATGCCCAAGTTTTCTTTTTAAGGGACTGAAGTCTATCTTTTCTCCCTGTTTGATTTTTTCTAAATAGATTGCTCCTACGAATTCGATTGCGGCTTCGCAGATATACCACTCACCACAATCCATCATTCCTTCTAATCGAGAAAAGTCTACTTCTTTTCCCTGTCTTACCAGTTCTAAATAGATTGCTCCTACGGATTCGGTTGCGGCGTCGCGGATCTTATCACTACTATCCCTGAGCATTTCTTCTAATCGAGAAAAGTCTACTTCTTTTCCCTGTTTTACCAGTTCTAAATAGATTGCTCCTAAAGTCCGAATTTTGTCTGCCTTCTCTATATTCATACAAAAAGGACCTCTAAGCCTTCCTTCTAAATCCTCAAGCATTCCTTCTAATTCTTTCTGGATAAGTTCCTGGATAAACTCTTCTTTAAGGAGTTTATAGGCCAAACTT
>QNCL01000078.1 GCA_003645805.1 Candidatus Omnitrophota bacterium | reverse complement strand
TGAAGCAGGGGTTCAAGGACTACATAAGGAAGAGATAAAACTTTTGGGCAAGTTGAGGTATCGCAGTAGTTATGGGCAGAATGTTCTTCAGCACTCTTTAGAAGTAGCAACATTAATGG
Organism: Candidatus Omnitrophota bacterium; assembly: GCA_003645805.1. GTDB lineage: Bacteria > Omnitrophota > 4484-213 > 4484-213 > 4484-213 > B17-G2. Next base: position 2,956 of record QNCL01000078.1, on the reverse strand, counting down.
GAGCAATGGCTGCAGAGTTGAAGGAGAATGTGCGTTTAGCAAAACGCATTGGTTTACTTCATGATATAGGCAAGTCTGTAGACAGAGAGGTAGAAGGAACACATGCAGAAATTGGGGCTAATATCGCTAAGAGATATGGAGAGAGCCCGATTATTGTCAATGCTATTGCTGCTCACCATGAAGGAGAAAAACCAGAGAGTGTATTGGCAGTATTACTTCAGACTGCCGACGCTTTAAGTGCCTCTCGCCCGGGAGTAAGGAGAGAGACAATAGAGATGTATGTAAAGCGATTAGAGAATTTAGAGAATATCGCCAATTCCTTTCCCGGAGTAGAGAAGAGTTATGCTATGCATGCAGGAAGGGAGATAAGGGTAATTGTCCAGCCAGACAAGATAAGCGATTTGGAAGCAGCAGGTCTGGCGCATCAGATAACCAAGAAGATAGAAAGCGAACTTGCTTATCCCGGGCAGATAAAGGTGGTGGTAATTAGGGAGACGCGAGCAATAGAGTATGCGAAGTAAGGATAATTTTCTAACGCAGGACAGATGAGAATATTTGCTATTGGTGACATTGTAGGTAGACCGGGTAGAGAGGCAGTGAGGAAACTTCTGCCCAAACTGAGAGAGAAATACTCCTTTACTTTGGTAATCGCTAATGCAGAGAATTCTGCCGGAGGATCAGGGATTACTCCCGCGATAGCAGAGGAGTTGTTTGCGATAGGCATTGATGTGCTTACCTCAGGCGACCATATCTGGAAAAGGAAGGAGATATTTCCCTTTTTGGGCACCGAGAGAAGACTGCTGAGGCCAGCAAATTATCCTCTTTCTGCTCCCGGGGCAGGGAGTGTGCTTATAGAGAAGGAAGGGATAAAGATAGGAGTGCTTAACTTAGCCGGAAGGATATTTATGGAAGGGATTCGCTCACCTTTTGAGGTGGGCGAGGCAGAGGTTAAGAGGATGAGGCAGGAGACAAAGATTATTGTGGTGGACTTTCATGCTGAAGCAACCAGCGAGAAGGTTGCTCTGGGCTGGCATTTGGATGGGAAGGTAAGCGCAGTGTTTGGGACGCATACCCATATCCCTACCGCAGACGAGAAGATTTTGCCTCAGGGGACTGCTTACATTACTGATCTGGGGATGAGTGGACCTTATGACTCTGTAATCGGAAGGAGGAAGGAGCCAGTGCTTTATAGATTTATTACCCAGGTGCCTACGCGCTTTGAGGTAGCAGAGGGAGATGTGCATTTGTGTGGAGCAGTTTTTGAGATTGAAGAAAGCACAGGGAAAGCACTTTCTATTTTAAGAATAGATGAGAAACTGAACTTAGAGTAGAGAATGGAAGGAGGGTGAGAAAGAGAAGGAAACCTCCTTCAAGATTGGTTTAGCCTTATGTCTCTTTTGGAGAGAATCAATAGTCCAGAGGATCTGAAGAGGCTATCTGTAAAGGAACTTCCCGGTTTAGCCTCTGAGATTCGCAAGGAGATTATAAGGGTGGTAGCGAAGACTGGAGGGCATCTTGCTTCCACTCTGGGTATAGTGGAACTTACCATCTGCCTGCATTACCTTCTTCGCTTTCCTGAAGATACCATCCTTTGGGATGTAGGGCATCAGGTCTATACCCATAAACTTCTTACAGGCAGAAAAGAGAGGTTTGCTACTCTAAGACAACTGGACGGACTGAGTGGATTTCCTGATTTCAGAGAAAGCCCTTATGACCCTTTTATTGTTGGGCATAGCGGGACAGCAATCTCTCAAGCCTTAGGGATAGCCATAGCCTCTGAACTCAAGAGAAGAAAGGGTAAGGTAGTGGCAGTGATAGGAGATGGAAGTTTGACTACCGGGATGGTCTTTGAAGCAATGAATAATGTAGGACAGTATAAGAAAGATCTGGTAGTTATTCTTAATGATAATGAGATGGCTATTTCAAAGAGCGCAAGCGTGATAAGTAATTACCTTAATCGCGTCCTTTCCTCTTCTGCGTATAATAAGATAAAGGAGAATCTCTCCTCGTTGATAAAAAGTATCCCTAAGATAGGAGAGAAGGTGTTGACTCTTGCAGAGAAACTGGATGAGAGCGTGAAGAATTTTCTAATTCCCGGGATGTTCTTTGAGCAGTTAGGGTTTAGATATTTTGGACCCCTTGATGGACACAATATTCCTTTGCTTTTGGAGACACTAAGGAATGTCTTTAATCTCTTCGAACCTACCTTAGTGCACATAATTACCAAGAAAGGAAAGGGGTATGAGTTTGCAGAGAGGTTTCCCGAGAAGTTTCATAGTGCTTTGCCTTTTGATATTCAAAGCGGAGAGTTTATTCAGAAGAAAAAAGAGAAAAGTTATACACAACTATTTGGAGAGACACTGGTAGAATTAGCCCACGAAGACAAAAGGATAGTGGCTATAACCGCAGCGATGAAGTTAGGAACAGGACTGAGCAGATTTAAAGAGGTCTTTCCAGATAGATTCTTTGATGTAGGAATTGCCGAGCAACATGCAGTTACCTTTGCTAGCGGATTATGTAAACAGGGGCTCAAGCCTTTTGTGGCTATCTATTCCACCTTTCTTCAGCGCGCTTATGATCAGATAATTCACGATATCTGCTTACAAGAACTGCCCGTGGTGTTTATAGTTAGCAATGCTGGAATTGTAGGTGAGGATGGCTTTACCCATCAAGGGATCTTTGACTTTGCCTATTTAGGACAGATGCCCAATATGATTGTGCTTGCTCCTCGAGATGGAGAGGAACTAAAAGCGATGCTCAGGTTTGCTGTGAATGAGGATAGGGGACCTGTGGCAATAAGATACCCCAAGTCTCCTCTTCCCTTTCCTTTAGTTCAAGAAATGAGCAGAAGGGAGATAGAATTAGGAAAAGCGGAGGTGCTAAGAGAGGGAAAGGATGCGGTAATTCTGAGTATAGGAAGTATGGTTTATCCCTCTATAGAAGCAACAGAGAGGTT
>QNCL01000077.1 GCA_003645805.1 Candidatus Omnitrophota bacterium | reverse complement strand
CTGTATAATATATTGTATAATAATGCATATAACAGGGAAGTGATAAAGAGACTTGGGGAGAAAGAGGTAAAAAAAGCAGGGACGAATACAAGATTGATAGGAGAAGAAGAGTATAAGAATAAATTAAGCGAAGAAGAGAGATGGGTGTATGAGCATATACCAGTGATAAGGGAAGGGATAAATTACTGGGCAAACAGGGTGGCAGCCAGAGAAAGAGAATTATACTGGAAAAGGGATAAAGAAGAACACAGGAAACAGGGATATGCATTTGCAGCAGTGGCAGCAGCGTATTATGCACTGGCAGCATCGATCTGGAATATATGGGCACTTGTGCCAGCAGTAGTATATACAGGATTATCAATAAGTGAATTCAGCAAAGCCAATGATGCAGAACGGAGGGAAGGCGAAGAGAGAAACCTGAGGAGAAACAGCGAGAGATGGTATAATGAAAAAATGAATAAGAAATACGCACAGGAGCAGGAGCTGAGGCAATTGAGAGAGGATTTGATAAAAAAGAAAGAGAGATACAGACAATATGGAAGTGCAAGGAATTTAGAAGAGATAAAGAGAATAATATTAGGCAGGTATAAATACATAACAGAAGGAGATATAGGAAGTTTTGTAGAAGGAGGAGGCGAAGGATTTGACATAAGCGGATACAAGAAGAGTTGTGCACTGGCAGGAGTGGATGCAACAGATAATAATACAGAGACGAGCGGATATAATTTATATGATGTAATAGGAGGATTGAGGAGATGGAGAGAAGAGAAGGTGAAAGAGAAATGGGAAGAGATAGAAAGGATATGGAAAGAGAGAGGATACGAAGAAGTGGAGATAAAGAAATTAAAGGAAGTTGCATTAAGGGAGGTGCAGGTATATGGGCGAGAAGGATTGGAGAAGGGGAGGATAGGAGAGAGTTTTGGTAGATTGAGCAGGGAGCTGATAGAGATAGGAGAAGAAGGGTATAAGGAAGCGGTGGAGGCAGAGAAGGAGATACAGGAGTATAAATGGGATTTAAAGGAGAGGGGATACAGAGATGAGGAGAATAAGTGGGAGGATACAATGGAGTTGATACTGGAGCGGGGTGCGAAGCAGTGGAGCAGGATGGAGAGCAGATATATAAGGGAATGGCGAGGGTGGTATATAGGGATAAAGAGAATGATAAAGGAGAAGGAGCTGGAATACATGGCAGCAGAGGAAAGATTGAAGGAGAAGAGGGATAGATGGCTTTGGGAAGTAGTAAGAGGAGGGATGAGATACAGGGTAGAAGAGATAAGAGGGCTGATAGAAGAGGCAGTAGAAGGAAGCAGAGCAGAGATAAGAGATAATAAGAGATGGGAAGTGAGAGGGGAGGAGATAGCAGATAGGATAGTAGGGGAGATGAAGCCAGAGGAAGTGAGCAGGGAGATGGTTGAAGCAGCGAGAGGACTGGATATAGGATTTGGGATAGAGAAGGTGCGAGGGAGAGGATACAACAACAGGGCGATAAGTGGATTTGTAAACAGGCTGAAAGGATACAGGGAAGCAATGGAGCGGATAGGGAAGATGAGGCTTTATGAGGAGCTGAAGAAAGAGATAGAAGAGCTGGCAAAAGGATATGAGGAGATGTTGAGAGGAGGAGAGGAGGGAATAAAAAGGAATATAGAGGAGATGTATAGCAGTAAGGGATATTTGATAGGTAAAAAATATACAAGGAAAGTGGTGGTGGATAGCACATTGACAGGAGGAGATAAAGAGAAGGTGCAGGTAGTGGAGGGATATCATATATGGGGAAAATATAAGATAGTGAGGAGATATATAAGTAGAGATAGGGCGATAAAGCAAAGTGGATATGAGATAGAGCTATACAGCAGGAAGGCGATGAAGGAGATAGAGAAGGAATATGAAGTGAAGAGAAAAGAGTTTGAGGATTATATAGGAGAAGCACCGGAGTATAATGAAGGAGGAGAGGAGACAAAAAAAGGTAGAGGAGAGCTGGGCAGGCTTGTGCGAGCACTTGTAGAGAATGAGAAGGAGAAGAGTCAGGGGGAGGCAAAGGCAAATCAGCCATGGTATAAGAAAGGAGTAGCACCTGGTATAAATGTGAATATAACAACAATAGCAAAGGTAGGCTTGAGTTTAATACCTGGTGGGCAGTTGGCAGCACTGGCAGTGAGCATAGCAGAGACAGCAGCAGATCTATACAATGGGTCTATAACATGGGGTGAGGCATGCCTGAATGTGGCAATAAGCGCAGTGGGAGCAGGCTTTAGCTGGGCAGGCTCTCAGCTTGGAGCAATAATAAAAGGAGCAATAAACGGAGCAAAATGGATGGCAAATATAGCAGGAAATATTGCAAAAAATGCAGTAAGTGGTCTGGGAAATGTGATAAATAAAGGGTGGAGGCTGAAAGGAGATAAGATAGACTGGGCAATGAATGAGAGCAAGTGGAATAGTGCATTTAGCAGTTATGGAGAGGAATTATTGAAAGGCAGCGTAAGTGTGGCAGGAGGAGAATTCCTGTCACGTATAAAAGCGAATTTTTATGTATATGAGGTAGAGAATGGGAAAGCGAAGAGAGTATATGAAGATTTAAGATGTGGGGATGGACTTTTAAAGAATGGGTTGATAATAAAGATAGGGGAGGATAAAAAGTTGCTTATTTATTTGTTTATAAAAACAGGGGAGGCAGATACATGTCTTGTTTATTTAATGAAAGATAGCAATACTATAAGAAGGTTAAGGTGGGAAGAAATAAAAAGAAGAGGAAAGGAATATAATCCTGATTTAATGTATAAGGAGTACCATATAAGGGAGTGGTAGATAAAATATGAGTAAATAGGTATATCATGATGAAAGGGGAGTTCAATATAAGCATAGCGAACATAGGTAGTTTAATGGACAGAGCAGATGGTATGAGTTGGGGTGAAGGGTTCTGGGGCAGATTTGGGCAGAGTTTGTATATGGGAGATAAGGATATAGCAGGAGTGAGGGGATTGGGATTTGGAGTAACATTCAGCAGGGAGAAGGCACCGGTCTGGCGAACCAGTGTAGCAGGAGGAGTAGACTTAACAGAGGTAACAGCGAAATGGGCGAG
>QNCL01000076.1 GCA_003645805.1 Candidatus Omnitrophota bacterium | reverse complement strand
TCTTTAAGGCAGGATAGGTTTCTCTTATAATATCTGCCCAGCGTTTTTCTGTTAACTCTAATATTCTCTGTGCTTCTTCAGGAGAAGGTTTTGTAATCCCCAGAGCAACATCGGGTCTGATAGCAAATAGTTTCATTGCTTGCTGCCCATATTGCAGATATGGTTTAATGCTCTTGACTTGTAAAGCAATATCTGGTCTGAGGGCTAATATTTTCTCTGCTATTCCCTCTTTCTTTTCAGGAAGGGCTATTTCCTTCTCCTGTCTCAGGTCCAAAAAAGGATTTACTTCTTCCCTCTTCAAATCCATAAAGGGATTTTTTGTTTCTTCTTTTTTTACTGGGCTTAGGTCTAAAAATGGATTATTCATAATACCTCAAAAACAAATCAGCATTAAACCCTGCATCTTCAAGCCATTTTCTTATTCTTTTCAAATCCTCTCCCTGTTGTATGAGTTTCTTTATTCTATTATGGACTTCTTTTGCTATATCTTTGCCATATATTTTTTCTGCATCTGGATAAAGAGAGGTTTTTGTTTCTTTTTTACCAGGACCAAGTTTAGCAGATGTGATTACACTCCCCACTACAGGAAGGTAATTAAGCCCATATTTTGAAAGCAAATCCGCCCATTTTCTCATTTTTTCTAAATTTTCTCTTTGTTGTGCGGGCTTCTTTGTTCTGCTGGAAATCTCTTTTGCTAAATCTTTATCGTATGCCTTTTCTGTGCCTGTTTCTTCTTCAGGGATAAGTTCATCAGGCACACTTATACTCCACATCGCATTTTCAGCAAAGCGATATTCCTCAGGGGTTAGTTTCTCCCCTTTGTAAATCTTCATCTGAATTCTGTTTTTAATGTCTCTTGCTGTCCCTTCGCTTACTCCCATTACTTTGCTCATTACCGAGATAACCTTATCGGGATAGTATTTCTGTGTCCATCTTATAATCTCTCTATTTCTTTCTTTAACATCAGGGATATTTAATACTTCATCTAACTCCTGCTGCTCTTTCTCTCTTTGCTGTGCTATTGCAGATAATACATCCCCTCTTGTCTGTGCGATATATCTCCCTACGAGATAACTAACAAGAGGGGATAAGAAAGAGGTAGGGTATCTTTGAGTTTGTGCAAGAAGAAAAGAGTAAGGGAGATCCCCTCCTGTTATTCTTCTTGATGAATAAGGCTGCTCTTCTCCTGTTATTGCTTTTCTTAATATATAATCCGAGAAATTAGCCATTTCTCCTCCGCTATTTTAGATAGATAAATATCTATAACCACCTGCTTGAGGTGTAAAGCCTCTAACAGGGGTTTTAAGTCCCCACATTAAACTTATTGTTGATAAAGGACCTAAGATATTTGCCATCATTCGCTGCCTCATCTGATTTAACCACGCCTCTCTGGCAAGACGAGCCTCGTAAGGGGCTGCTCTCATTGCCTGCTCTCGCATACGCCTCACAACATCGGCTGAAAGTCCCTGTTCAAGAAGTTGCAGCCACCGCATCTTTTGCTCTTCATCCCTTCTTAACCTCTCCTCTCTTGTCAATACCGATTCTTTCGCTATCTCTTTTGCCAGGTCTTTCAATGTTGATGCTTCGGTAGTTGAGCCTCTTAACCCTCGCTGGTATAACATTGATGTAAGCAGAGGCTCGGCTGATTCTTTTAACCTCTCCTCTAAAACCCGCTGTTCTTCCTCTATTTGTCTTTCTCTTTCAGGGGATGTTATCCCCACAGTCTTTAAGATTTCTTCACGCAATCTTTGCCTCTCTCTCCTTGCTGCTCTCTCTCTTTCCTCCTCTTCTGGTGTGAGTTCAACAGGAGGTTGAGGATATCCTCCTATAATCTGTGGAAGTCTCTTTGCTGCTTTTCTCTGCTGATATGCCTGATAGCCTGTTGCCACTACTGTTGCTATTGGTAGTGCTGCTTGTGGCATTTTTCACCTCCAGATTTTATTAAATTCCTTTTCTGTTAGACTAAAAACAATTAAATCCACTACTCTTAAAACTCCTTCTTTTTTGAAGTTCAATTTCTTGCAGATATCTATAGCGAACTTGTGTTTTTTGGGGAAAATCGCTCCTAACCTTTTCAGTTTCAGGTCTTCAAAGGAGAATTTAATAATTCTGCTTAAAACATCATAGATGTATGTTTCCTCAAAGTTCTTTTTAGATAAAAGTTGCTTGATTGGTTTCAAATTACAGGAAGCGTGCAGATTAGCCATCAGTTCTGGTATATAATCCGAGAGTGTGATAAAGGCTATCTTTTTAGCCCCTTTGCCTTCCTTTGTGTAGACTGTCCAGTCCAGCCTGTTTGGAAGTGATAAAGTTGCTCTCATCCACTCCTTATACTCCTCTTCATTATCAAACTTAAGAAAAGGCAATAATAGTGAACTGAATTTCTTATTCCAGTTGAGAAAATCCTCAAAGTCTTTTTCAAAATTAAACGGCATCAGGATTGTCTTTTTTGCTTCCAGGATTTTCATCTTCCAATTGCTTTAATTCCTCTATCTTTTTCTTCTTAACCTTCTCTATGGAGTTGAATAACCGCTGTAATTTTGCCTGCTCTCGGAGAAGGTCAAATATCTCTGCTTTCAATTCTTTGATTTTGTTTATTTTACCTTCCATTCTTTAACCTGCTCTATTTTTTTAATCCATTGCTCTATCTTCTCCACCTTCTCAAGCAATTCCTTTATTCCTTGAAGAGCGATACCTGCAAGGCTCTTCGCTGATATTCCTTTGCCATCTCCCAGACCAAAAACTCTATGAAAGTCCTCTGCAACAGGGGAGAAGTGCCACTCGGGAAAAACCTCGCCTCTCCACTCTTTCTTTCCACCATCTTTGCGGAACTTCTTGTATTGATACTTCTTAACAGCAATCCTTCTTATCTTATCCAGCACCCTCTCTTCCTTGAAGTTTGTCTTCAACTCCTCTTCTGAAGCGTCTGTCCAAACCCCTGCTGCTGTGAGATGTGCTCCGCTGTCGTCCCTTATGCTATCTGCTGAACTTGCGTTGTTAATGTAGAATGTATAGCCAGTCGCTGATGAATTATTCTGGTCTAACCTCAGACAACTACCCTTCCCATCGTTGGATATT
>QNCL01000075.1 GCA_003645805.1 Candidatus Omnitrophota bacterium | reverse complement strand
CTAATTTTGCTTGCTTCAGCAAAGCGATTTATAAGCATAAATATCTCCTCTGCACTGGAGAAGAAAGGCTGTTTAAGAGAAGATAGACGAGATTTTAGTTTTCCTATCTCAGAAGCAAGGGAGTTTTTAGTTGATAGAATATTACCTTCTCTATTTAAAACTCTTCTGCTCTCTTGGATTTTTGTCTCTATCCCCCGTTTTTTTATCCATATCTTCCTTGCTGTGTTTAGAAAGAGGAGATTTACCAGCACAAATATCAGGATAAGGGCAAGGTTAAAGAGGTCTGTTTTTTTAAGTTCTTTGATATTCACTTTTGCCTATCTTAATCTACACTCTATATTAAAGTTCATTACATTCAACCTCTTGCTTTTCCCCGCCGCCACTGTTCCCAACTTGACTTCTTTGAAGTCTTTGTTTTCACTTAACCTTTGAGCAAATTGGGAAATGGAATTGATTATCTGCGCCTCTATCAGAGAGACAGAAGAACCCTTTATCAGAATTGTCTTCTCTGGGCTGGCTTTAGCCAAGAGAAAGGTTAGCCAGATTTCTTTGGGAATGACCTCATTGATAAAACATAGTTTCTCTTTCCATTTTATCTTTTTCTTTACCCTCTCTTGGTAGAAAGAAAGGGTTTTTTCTAATTTCATCTTTGTTGTTTTCATTTCCTCTATCTTCTTATGCTCAGCCTTAAGAGCCGAGGTTTTTCTTTCCAGAGAAAGAAGATTTCTTTCTTTGCTCTTGAGTTGAAAGAAACAGAAGAGACAAAGAAGAAAGGAAAGGAGAGAACAGATACTTCCTATCTTAAGGATGAGAGGTGATAACTGCACTGAGGTTAGAGGAGCCGATGGGTTTACCTTTGTCTTTGCACTACCTCTGCGTACCTTTCGGCGTTTTGAGGAAGGTAGAAGGTTGATTATCGCCATTAGCACCTCTTGCTTTTAGCAAGTAATTCAAAATCTACTAATAATATAACGATATCCTCATTTTTGTCAAGAAAAATTTTTTCAACCATTTCCACCCCTGGGGTGGAAATCAGGTGAGGAGTAAAAATCGGGGTGAAAATTTGCTGGGCTGAGTTTGACAAAAGAGGGTTTTTATAGTAATATTCCTGACAGGAGAGGTGGTCAGAAGAGGGATTGTGAGGCTTTCTGGTTCTGGTTTTTGGATAGAAGGAGGGCTATTTATGGAGAGAGATAGGGAGAGAGGCTTTACGCTTATTGAGATAATGCTGGTGGTGATTATCATCAGTATCTTGGCGGCAATGATTGCTCCGCGCTTGAGCGGGCGTTCTGAGCAAGCAAAGTTATCTGTGGCAAAGGTAGATATTGAGGCAAACCTTTCTCTGGCTTTGGATCTCTATGAGATGGACAACGGCAGTTATCCTCAGAGTTTAGAGGATTTGCGCACTAAACCCGCAGGGGTAGATAGTTGGAAAGGTCCTTATATTAAAAAGAAACCAGTTGACCCTTGGGGCAGAGAGTATGTATATAAGTTTCCCGGTGAACATAATCCAGATAGTTATGACCTTTACTCTTTAGGTCCTGATGGACAGGCAGGCACAAAGGATGATGTGGTCAACTGGGAGTAGAGAAAGGCAGGGTTTTACTTTTATTGAACTTCTACTGAGTGTCTCTATCCTGTCTGTTGGTTTGGTGGGAATTTTTGCGGGGTTTATGTATGCCCTGAAGACCTTAAACAGAGCAGAGCAGCAGATTGATTTCCTTAAGAGATTGGAAGAGAAGATCTGGGAGATAGAACAGGAGGCGAAGGAGAAAGGTGGAATAGAGAGAGGAAAGGAGGAGGGAGAGGATTGGGTAGTGTGGGTCAGGGCGGTAGAGGTAGAGGAGGAGATAGATTTAAGTGAGGATTTAAACAGAGTGGAATTGCGAGTTTGGAATGCAAGCAGAGAGGATAAAGGAGAGGAGTTGATAACCCTGATGCGCAATGTTAAAGAGGAAAAGTAAAGGAGAGGCATTTACTTTTATTGAACTTCTCATTACCGTTGCTATTTTTTCCATAGTAATGATAGTGGTCTATTCTGCCTTTGCTATGGGGTTGAGCACCTATCAGAGGTTTAAGGATGTTAATCTCCAGAAGCGAACAGTGATGCTCCGACTGGAGAAGATGGCTGGCGAACTCCGCCAGTCTCTGAATTTTACCCCTCAGAGGAGAAAAGAGATGGTGTTCAAAGGAGAGAAAAAAACAATATCCTTTCCTTCTCTCTTCTTTGAAGAAGTGGTTTTGGTCAGTTATAGTTTTGATAGCGCAGAGAAGGTGCTTTATCGTCAGCAGGAAAGTGAGAAGGAGGTGCTGAGCGAGGAGAAGGAATCTCCTTTACCCAAAAAGTTTCTCTCTGGAATAGAAGATGTAGAGTTTAGTTATTATGTATTCGATGAGCAAAAGCAAGAGTATCAGTGGAAGGAGAGTTATGAGGGAAGATTACCTCTCTCTGTTAAGATAAAGATAACCTTTGGAGAGGAGTTATATACAAAGATTGTTTCTCTACCCTGTGCCTATAAAAAGGAGATCTGAGCAAGGTGTGTATTCTTTTTTAGTGAAGGAGCGGTTTAAGCAGACCGCTTCCATTCTCGTTATCACCTGTTGGATTTTGGTAATTCTCATTATCCTCTCCACAGGGTTAGCAAGGACAGTAGCCCTTGAGATAGACTGGGCAAGATCTTTAAATAGGAGATTGAAAGCAGAATATTTAGCCAAAGCAGGGATAGAACAGGGGATAGTAGAGAGAAAGAAGGATAGTAGTTCAGAGTATGATTCCTTCTATGAATTGAGAAGAAAACGGCAAAAGGTTCTGGGAAGAGGGAAATACACCTACTTTTTTGTGGATGAGGAGAGTAAGATAAATATTAATACTGCTTCTGTTAATACCCTTTCTCTTTTACCCGAATTGGATACTGAACTCGCCAGGAATATCTACAACTCTGCTTTCAAACCCTTCTTTAGCAAGGAGGAGATTTTACTGGTAGAGGGAGTGGAAAAGGAGGTTTTTTCGCAAATTAAGGATTTTATTACTGTCTATAGCGAAGGAAAGGTGAACATCAATACTGCTCCCGTTCCGGTGCTCAAAGCCTTGGGTTTAGAAGAGGATTTGGTAGAGAAGATCGAGGAGTTTCGGAAAGGAGAGGATGG
>QNCL01000074.1 GCA_003645805.1 Candidatus Omnitrophota bacterium | reverse complement strand
TGAGTATTGAGGTAGAACTCATCACCCCCATTGCTATGGAGAAAGAACTTCGCTTTGCTATCCGAGAAGGAGGACATACTGTAGGTGCAGGGGTAGTGAGTGAGATAGTGGAGTAGGAAAGGATTGAGCCGCCTTAGCTCAGTGGTAGAGCAGTTGTTTTGTAAACAACGGGTCGGCGGTTCGAATCCGTCAGGCGGCTCCAGTGTCTATATAGGATTATGCCCAAGAAAAAGGAAGAGAGAAAAGAAGAGATAAGGGTTAAGTTAAAGGCTTATGATCATCGTATCCTTGACCAATCAGCGAGGGAGATTGTAAATATTGCCAAGTATACAGGAGCGATGGTCTTTGGGCCTATTCCTATTCCTACCGAGCGCAAGGTATTTACTGTTTTGCGTTCTCCGCATGTGAATAAAAAATCGCGTGAGCAATTCCAGATGGAGATACATAAAAGGATATTGGATATTGTTAATCCTACTTCCAAGACCATCGACGCTCTAATGAAGCTCAACCTTCCTGCAGGGGTAGATGTAGAAGTGAAGCTTTAGGTGAATAACTCAAGATAATTTTTTGGATCAGGTTTTTTAGATACTAAGATGCCTATAGGACTTTTGGGAAGAAAGTTAGGAATGACCCAGATAGTTAATGAGCAGGGAAATTTTGTTCCTGTTACTGTTCTGGAAGCGGGACCTTGTCCGGTGGTTCAGATAAAGAATAAAGAGAAGGATGGATATTCTGCTTTGCAGTTGGGGTTTGGAGAGAAGAATAAGAATATTAACAAACCTCTGAGAGGGCATTTTGAGAAACGAGCGATTAAACCTTCGCAATTTCTGCGCGAACTGAGAATCGAACCTTCACAGGAAGAGAAATTTAAGGAAGGAGATGTGCTGAAGGTAGATATCTTTCAGGTAGGAGAGTATGTAGATGTAAGTGGAGTTTCTAAAGGAAAGGGTTTTCAAGGGGGAGTAAAGAGATGGGGATGGCGAGGTGGACCCAAGACTCATGGGTCGATGTCTCACCGCCGAATAGGTTCGATAGGAGCGAGTTCCGACCCTTCACGGGTATTTAAAGGACATCATATGCCGGGAAGAACAGGAGGCCAGAGGGTAACAGTTAAGAACTTACGGGTGATGAAGGTGGATGTAGAGAACAATCTTTTATGTGTGAAGGGAAGTGTGCCCGGACACCGCAATGCGCTTTTGTTGATCAAAAAGAAATAAGATGAAAGGTTTATCTTTATATAACATTGAAGGAAAACAGATAGGAGAAGTGAAAGTAGATGAAGAGATTTTTGATGGACAGGTAAACAAACCCTTGCTTCAGGAGGTGCTTAATATCTATGCTCGCAATAAGAGACAAGGGAGTGCTTCAGTAAAGACACGGGCAGAGGTAAGAGGAGGAGGGAAGAAACCCTGGCGACAGAAAGGAACGGGCAGAGCCAGAGCAGGAACGATAAACTCTCCTCTCTGGCGAGGGGGAGGAGTAGTTTTTGGACCCCATCCACGCGATTTCTCCACTACTTTACCAAAGAAGATGAAAAGAAAAGCGCTACTCTCTGCTTTAAATCTCAAGATCAAAGAAGATCAGGTTTTGGTGGTGGATAAGATAGAGATAAAACAAGCGAAGACAAAAGAGTGGGCAAAGATTCTTTCGGCGTTTAATATAAAGGAAAGATGTCTTGTTTTATTAAATATGCCTAATAAGGAGATTGAACGGGCAGGAAGGAATATTCCTCATCTGTGTATAGAATGCTTTAAGAATGTAAATGCCGAGCAGATCTGCTGTTACCATAAACTCATTATTGAAAAAGATGCTCTGGATAAACTAACTGAGAGGATTAGAGGAAAAGGAGAATGAAAAGTGTTTATACAGTGATAAGATATCCACTTCTCACCGAGAAAGGGACATATTTAGCCTCCCAGAACAAATATCTTTTTTGTGTAGAAAAAAGAGCAAGCAAGATAGAGATAAAGAAGGCGATAGAGGAGATATATAAAGTAAAGGTGGTGGCAGTGAATACCCTGAGTGTGCATGGAAAGAGAAGAAGGATTCGCCAAAATTGGGGTAAAACCCCGGAATGGAAAAAGGCAATAGTAACCCTTAAGGAAGGAGAGCAGATTAAATGGGAGTAAAGAGATTCAAGCCTATAACCTCCACGAGGCGGTGGGGAAGTGTTTCTACTTTTGAGGAGATTAGCAGAGACGAGCCTGAGAAGTCCCTTACCTGTGCTTTGAAGAAGAAAGCAGGAAGGAATATACATGGGCGAATTACTGTGCATCAGCGGGGAGGAGGGCATAAGAGGAGATATCGTCTTATAGACTTTAAAAGGGATAAGCACAATATCAAAGGAAAGGTTATTTCCATTGAGTATGATCCTAACAGATCAGCGCGTATCGCCTTGATTGGTTATGAGGATGGAGAGAAAAGGTATATCATTGCTCCCGTTGGGCTAAAGGTGGGAGATGAGATTATGAATGGAGATAAGGCAGAGGTAAAGATAGGAAATAGTTTGCCTTTAAGAAATATTCCCTTAGGAACTCCTATATTTAATGTAGAGTTGAAACCAGGAGGAGGAGGAAAAATTGCACGCAGCGCAGGGACATCAGTGCAGTTAATGGCAAAGGAAGGGGAATTTGCTCATTTAAAGCTTCCCTCGGGAGAGGTGCGCTTGGTTAAATTAGACTGTTATGCAACAATAGGCTCTGTATCCAATCCTGAGCATAACAAGATTTCCTTAGGAAAGGCAGGAAGGAGTAGATGGTTGGGAATAAGACCTACCGTGCGGGGAGTGGCAAAGAATCCTATTGATCACCCCTTAGGAGGAGGAGAGGGAAAGTCTTCAGGGGGAAGGCATCCAGTTACCCCTTGGGGCAAACCTACTAAAGGGCTGAAGACAAGAAAGAAGAGGAAGTATTCTGATAAGTATATTCTCAAGAGAAGGGTGTCCAAGAAGATGGCAAAACAGGAGAAGAGATAAGATGCCTACCATTAATCAGTTAATTCGCAAAGGGAGAGAAGCGGTAAAGAAGAAAAGTAAGCGTCCTGCACTGCAGAAATGTCCTTTTAAGAAAGGTGTATGCCTTCAGGTCAAGACCCAGACTCCTAAAAAGCCCAATTCTGCATTGCGTAAAGTTGCCCGTGTGCGTTTAAGTAATGGTGTAGAGATAAC
>QNCL01000073.1 GCA_003645805.1 Candidatus Omnitrophota bacterium | reverse complement strand
TCCTCCCCAGATAAACATTGGATGCTTGAAAGAAACTCGAGGAGGAGGAATTACTCCATACTCAAGGCCAGGATTCATCCCTCGATATACATTCACACACCAAGAGCCATTGAAGGCAAAAGCTGCTCTCTCGTTGGCAAACATCTGCTCTGCACTCTTGTTTACCATTGTCACTATTCCTTCTGCCAGAACCTTCTTTTCACTCATCTCCTCGAACAAACTAAGCACCTCTATCCAATCGGGGTCTGTATAAGAAACCTTTCCTCTAATTGTATCCATTACCTTTTCCTCTCCCATTATATTAAAAGCATAATTGCTTGCGAAACAATCAAGCATCCATACCTCTCCCCATCCGCTCACTAACCCAGCTACCCCTGTTTTCTTTCTTATTTTTTTCATAGCAGAGATAAACTCTTTCCAGGTGTGAGGAGGATTATCTGGATCCAATCCTGCTTTCCTGAAAATCTTCTTATTATAGACCAACTGGATATTCATCACATCCAGAGGAACTCCATAGATGCCCGGGGTTATTCCAAACTCGTTATTCTCTTCAAACTCATTCACTTTCAAAGCACGAGTAAAAAACCGATTCTTCCACTCTCCATTGTTTGCTTCCATTTCCTGGGTGAGATCGGCTACATAACCTGACTTGATAAAACTGGCAAAAAACCTCTTTTCTCCCAAGATGCCATAGATGTCGGGCAAGGTATTCGTCTGGGCTGCAGCCATTACCTTCTGGCGATAGGCATTTGAAGGAGCATAGAGTTCAAATCTAACCTCTACTCCCCTTTCCTCCTTATATCGTCGCGCTAACTCCTCAAAAGCCTCCTGGCGGTCTGTCATCCAGTGCCAGATGATGAGAGGTCTGCGTGCGTAGGAAGGCTCCTTTTCTCCTAAGGAACAGGAAGAGAGGAGAAGAAAAATACCAACTTCCACCAAGCAGATAACCTTTTTCATCTGTTTTTACCTTCTGTTTTCAGGGCTCTAAACTTCTCCCGAGAGATTCAGAGAACCACCTTTACTCTATGCTTCTTTCCATCGGAATGAGGGCTTATGAGATTACCCTCTATCTTCTTCCCATCTACATAGATAGCCTTAACCTCCTTTCCTCCACTATTCTCAATCTCTATCTCATAGACTGCATTCCGAAATGGACGAATTACTTTACACCTTCTCCAGTGTTTGGGTAAAGTGGGTTTGATTCTTAAACCCTCAAAGTCTCTCTGGATCCCTAACATATACTCCGTGATAACTAAAAATGTCCAAGCGGCTGTCCCGGTAATCCAAGTAAACGCTCCCTGACCAAATAGATAAGGATGGTCTGGACCTATCAGATACTCAGCATACACATAGGGCTCAGTCTTGTATACATCATAGTCTTTCTGGACATTGGGCATAATCGCTCTTATTCTCTGATAGGCTTTATCCGCTCGTCCGGCTAAACAATCAGCGGCTATCATAAAGGTAGCAGCATGACAGAAGATAGCCGCATTCTCTTTTGTGCCTTCAGAGAACATTGTAATTCTCCCTAATTTGGGATCATATTTAGAGTAAGCAGGAGAAAAAAGGGCTAATCCATGCTCACTCTCTAAATATCTATCTACTGCTGAAAGCAATTTTCTCTTTCTTTCCTCATCCGCTACCCCGGAGAGAATTGCCCAGGATTGGGTATTTAAGAATATTTTGCCTTCCTTATTACGACGCGAACCATAAACTGTGTTTTTATCAGTAAACCCGCGCACATACCAATTTCCATCCCAGGCTACCTTATTGATTCTTTCACTCATAATCTCTGCTTGTTGAGAGAGATTCTTGGCTACCCTTCTTTTTCCATATCGCTGAGCGAGTTCACTTAATAGTTTTAATGAACGCACTAACGCCATTGCTAACCATACACTCTCCCCTTTTCCCTTTATTCCTGCGGCATCAATACCATCGTTCCAGTCTGCATGCCCAATCAAAGGCAAACCCCTCTTGCCTACATCATTGAAAGTGAAACTTAAATTCTTAAGAAGATGCTCAAACAAACTTCCTTTTCCTTCTTGAATAGAACCCTTTCTCCAGTTAGGATCAATACGAGTTGCTTTCTCTATCCAGTGATCTTTTAGATAAGGAAAGACCTCGTCCAGTATTTTTATATCTCCTGTTTCTTTGATATAAGCAGAAACAGTAGCGGTAAGCCACACAGGATGGTCTTTGTTTGGACGATAAGTGGCTGGTCCATTCTCTGACCACCCAGGAGCAGTAGAACCATCCTTGCGAATTACACAAGCAAGTTGGCCAATCCTTTTACGAGTAAGATGGGGATTGATGGCTAATATCCCCTCTGCATCTTGGCAGGAATCGCGATATCCTCTCCCTCCTGATCCCTCATGGTAGTAAGAAGGAGAACGCGACCAGAAATTACAGATATACATTTGATACTTAAGCCAAGTATTTACCAGGAGATTTAAATCCTTGTCCGGGGTTTCCACAACTATATTATCTAATATCCGTTTCTTCCATATCTCTATTGTCTCCTTTAACTTTCTCTTTGCGAAAGAAACCTTTCTATATCTCTGGACAATCTCCTCCAACTCCTTCCTGTCCTCAGTTTGTCCTAATACCACAGTAAACTCCTTGCTCTGCTTTGGAGAAAGTTTCACCTGATGTTCAAAAAGGGCAATCCCATCTTCTCCCGAGCATAAGCGCTCAAATCCTAAATATTCCTTCTGCAAACCTGCTGGTTTCTGTTCATCGTTATAATTTCCCAAAAACTTACTTTTGTTTACTGCGCATCCTTTTATGGGCAGAGAAGAAGCGAAGAAGGCAAATCCATTAAACTCCTTTATATTCAGATCTCCCCACGCTGCGGTTTTCTTAGCCAAGATTATCTTCAACTCTTCATCATAACAGATACGATTATATAGATTCATTATATTCCGATATCTTAACTCCAGATGATAATCCCCTAATAGCCACTCTATATAAGGAAAAAGGGATAGGTTCCTTGTCTGTGAGGATTGATTACTAATCTTTATCAACCAGACCTCACAGGGTTCCTCAGGAGGAACAAAATAGGTTATATGAGTGTTTATCTGCTGGTAGGTAGTCTGAATAGAGGTCCAGCCAAAACTGTGCTCGCATTGATAGAAATCTGGCTGGAGGCGTAAAGGTTGATAAGTAGCACTCCAGAT
>QNCL01000072.1 GCA_003645805.1 Candidatus Omnitrophota bacterium | reverse complement strand
TTCTGAATAGCCTCTATCGCCTTTTTATTAAAAGGATCGGCTATAGCCACATTTAAAACATCACCTATCCGCTCGATGGGAATAAACAGATATTGCAGGCACATCTCCTTTGGCACTAATCCCCGCAGTTCCTCTGCAATAGCATATCTCTCCAGAGGAAGGTATACTAACCCACACTGCTCTGCAATAGCAATATAGAGCGCCTCTTCACTGATGAATTTCTGCTTTAGGAGAATGCCTCCTAACAGCCCTCCTTCCTTCTTCTGAATCTCTAACGCCTGCTGGAGTTGGGCGGTGTTTACCAACCCTTTTTTCAAAAGGATTAAGCCGATTAGGTTCAGACGCTGAAAGAGAAAAGGAGGATATTTCTCCATTCTTAAAAACTTTCTGCTTATTTTATCAACCTGAGTGCCTCCTCTGCCTGCTTGCGAATCTCCTCGTTCTCATCCTTCCTTGCTTCCTCCAGAAGCCTTATACTCTCCTTGCTTCTCATCTTGGCGAGCGTAAAGACCACCTTCTTGCGAATATCTACACTCCCTTGCTTAAGAGGAATCTCCAGAGTAGAAATAAGTTCCTCCTCCCCTATTGCTCGAATAAGTTCTATCAGGTTACAAACAATGAAAGGACGGCTGTCTCTTATCTTCTCTCTTATAAGTGGAAAACTCTCCCTGGGCATCTGCTTGAGCACGCGTGCCAGAGTAAATCTTCTCAGATATGCCTCAAAGTATCCCTGTTTGGGAACTCTGTGTTCCCCTATCGCCTCCTCTACTAAGGGTTTAGCCGAGTATTTGGCTAAGAGAATTAGACTTTGGGCTAACTCCGCCCACTCTGCATTTATCTCGATCCTTCTTATGGTCTCAGCAACCATAGCCTTTGCAATACTCTCAAAGGTTCCGGAAAGCCCTTCCATACTCTCCTTCTCCTGAGTATATACCTCTATCAGTCCTTTTATCTGGCTCAAGTGCCCCCCTTCAACCAGTATCTTCACTACCTTCTCCAGAGAGGGGGTTAATATAGAGGGGAGAAAACCGCTTTTGACTTTCGCGGGGTCTATCTTCAGCAGATGTTCAATAAATTGGGAAAGAAGAGTTGGGCTACTTTCCACAAGCACTGCTAATATCTCCTTGAACGACTTCTCTAACACCTGTGCCCCAGGAAATCCTTCCTCCAAAGGTTTGAACAAACGCGCAAGTATTGCTTCCGCCTTCTTTTCTTGGTTGCGAGACAATAACCCTTCGATCACCTTCTCTACCTGCAAAGCGGGCAGGAGCTTCAGAAAGGTCTTTGTGGGAAGGGTAAGAATCTTCTCTACCTTCTCATTAAAAGAAAACTCCTCCTTTTCCGAGAAAAGATATCGGCACTCATCCTCGCTTGCTCCTATCTGTTTAAACCTCTCTCTTAAAAGAGGAATAAGACGTTCCTTCTTCTCTGCACTGCTAAGGAACTTGTTCATCAGTTTTTTTATCCTCTGAAGATCCGCCTTTTCTTGAAGATACTGGCGAGTTAGTACTTCTACAATCGTCTTATCGGGAATCTCTGAACCGAGTTCCTTTATCACATCTATCTTTCCTTCAGAAGTATCTTCCTTTGTATCTCTTGAAAGGATATCTGCTTGCAAGTCGGGATCCATAGAAAGGATAATCTTGGCTAAACCTTTCTTATACCTCTCCCAACCTTGAGCGTCTTTCTCTAAAACCTGCTTGCTTGCCTTCTCCAAACTCCTGAACACAATCTCTGCTTTTGTCTTCTCTTTATCCTTTCCGTAGTCCTCGCTTTTTTGATCTCCTAACCTCTCCAGCACACGAGCCACTTCCTTAGCCCGTGCAGGAGGAGAAAATTCCTTCCTTCCCTTCTCGGGGGAAAACCTTCCTAACAGATAATCTATAAGCATAATCTCTTCCAGAGATTCCCTCTCTTTGCTTTTCTTTCTCTGAGTGTCATGGGCTATTTCGTTCACCCAAATATTTCTTATCCCTCTGCGTTGAAGGAGTTCGGATATCCTTTCTTCTCTTTCCTCCCTTCTGCTTATAATCTCCACAAACGCAAATAACTCCTCCAGCCTCAACCCCTTCCTGAAGGTAACACCTTCTATCTCTAAGTTCTTCAGGAGGGAAATCACTGAGTTCACAAAAAAACCTCTTACCTCTTTTCCTATCTTTTTATCGTTTATAAACATCATATCCTCTATATGCCTGATGTTCAAAAGAAAGCATTCCTCCAAAACCTCACTTAATCTCTTATGAAGTTGCTCTACAGGCTCCTTTCTCATCTCGCTCTGGGCAGGATAAAGGATATAATTCAAGGCGGAAATGTAGATATAACGCAGTATCTGAGGAATAAGCCTCAAGGCTCCTTTGCTTAAGGGTTTTGCTTTCTCCTTTTTTTCCTCTAATATACTCTGGGCATAGCCAGTAAGGTGCTCATAGAAAGCGCTTCTCCCTTCCTTCAGCAACTTGGCATATTGCTCTGCTCTTACTGCACTCTCCGCTTTTTTAAAGTTATAGTAGAGTTCCCCGGCAATGCTGGAGATTCTATCCTGGAAGATCCTCTCCTTTATCTCTCCCAAGCGCGAATAAAGTGCTCTCTTGCGTGTATCATCAAGTATCCCTAAGAGCACCTTGCGAATTTGACTGGTCACAAAACTGTATGCATCAGTGCCCAAATCCTTGCTCTCATAAACCAAACCTATCCTCTTTGCCGCCTCTATCACATCCAATACATAACCCCTGTCCTCGCTATCTATCTTATGCAGGATATCCACCTCAAAGTTATCTCCGATTATCGCTGCTTTAGCAATCATCTCGCGGATCTCCGGGCTTAAATCCTTCACGCGTGCTTTTATTACCTCCTCAAGAGTCTGGGGTAAATCTTTCTCTCTCATCTCTTTCATCTGCCATCTACCATCCTGATAGAAGATATATTCCTTCTCAATAATATACTTCAACAATTCTTCAATAAACAGAGGGTTCCCTTGGGTTATCTTATAAAACATTGAAAAGAAATCAGAGGGCAGGGGAATCTGGGAAAAGATATGCAAGATCATCTGCTGGGTGCCTTGAGCACTCAATCTCCTTAAAGAACAGGTCTGGCTATAGGAAGTAATCTCCTCTCCTTTTATCGCTTTCACAAAGGCAGACTCCTGCAGTTCAGGATCATTCAAGTCTTGCTCAGAAAACCCTCCAATAAGCAAAACAGGAAGTTTCTTTTCTCTTATCAGGGCAAGGACAACCTCTAAACTCTCCCTATCTACATACTGAATATCATCAAAAAGAAAACACAAAGGAAGATGAGAGGAAAGGTGAGAAAGAAATTTACACAACCCCGGGTATAAATACCTC
>QNCL01000071.1 GCA_003645805.1 Candidatus Omnitrophota bacterium | reverse complement strand
TCTATCAAAGCATCTGAAGGGGAAACTCCTTCAGGAACTACCAATTCTCCTCTATTTACCAGCTCCTGGGCAATCTCATCAGGAGAAAGACCGCCTTTTTTAAGAGCAGAGATAAGTCCAAATTCTTTGAAAGTCTGATAAGGATAACCTGCAATTTCTGCTTTTTTGGGGTCTATTCCTCCCAAATCCCTGACCAGTGCAATTAAACTTTTTATTCGTCTTACCTTTTTCGGCTTTTTGCTTTTTACAGGTTTGGGTTTAACCTTCTCAACAGGAAAGTATTTCCTCTCTATCTCCTCAATCCTTACACGGGCTTCTTCAGGTGGATGCAGAGGAATACGGGAGACTTCCTCAATGTAAGCTTCCACTTTCTCATCAGGAATCTCTATAGGAACGTTAAAGATTTCTCTTTTTCTCCATAAAGGAGTTTCTCTCCAGTAAGTCTCAAGTTTCTTCTGATAAGCTTCCTCTGTAAGGGTAGGATCTACCTCAATGCGAGGGATAGGCAGAATTCTTTCTCTTACCTGTGGATTTCCTTTAACACGACTGATTACAGTTCTTGTGGGAGTAATTCTGAAGAAGTTTTTGATTTTAGTCCACCAGGGACGGTCAACAAGGTATGTAACCTTTTCTGAAGGAAGTTCTATCTCTGTGGGTTGCTTTAAGACAGTCCTTATCTGTTCAGGGTTTAGCTTTAAGTCTCTGACAAGGAGATTTTTCAACTCTTCCTCACTTAGTTGCTTTAAACCTTCAGGAGTAAGATAGATTTTTTGAGGTAATTTTGCTTCTGTAATAGTTGTTTTTGTCAGTCTTTCAAAAGCTCTTCTTTCAAGTCCCTTAACTTTTCCTGACAACCATATCAGACCAAAAAGTTCAAGCAAATCCACAGTATCTCTTGCCAGTTGATTAGCTTCTTCAGGAAGAAGTTCTGAGGGAGAGGAAATCCATTTAAAGTAGGCAGGTTGCTTATGTATCTTTCTTATAAGCATATCAATTCCTGAGTAGCCTAAACGCAAAGCACCTGCCAGTGTGGTAAAACGAAGGATAGAAGGGATAGAAAGTCCTGTGGGAGCCATAAATGCAGGAAGAGTAAGGGTATAAATCTTTTCTGTAGCTCTGCGAGGAGTTAGAAGCCCATATTCTTTCTCAACTATATCATCAAACTTTTCTCTTACAAGACGAATTGCATCATCAAAATCCACATCATACTTTGCAGAGATATCTTTGGCAATTGCATAAACATTCTGTGCATGTGCAATCTTTTCTTCTCTTGTCTTAACAAAAGGAGAAATTAAAGCTTTCCAAATTTTTCTCCAGAGGGTAGGTTTAGGAGGAGGTTTTCCAGCCCTTATCTCTTCCTCAGTCCTTCCCCAGATGTAGTTTCTTACTCTCTCCTGTGCTTCAGGAGAAAGGAACTTAAAGCGAGGATGAGAGGAAAGTTGAGAGAAAGCCCTCTGGCGGATAACATTCTTTGCTTTTTCTGAAAGCTCCTGAAAACGAGGGTGTGTTAATACTTTTAAGTAGTTCATTCCAGAACATCTTCCAGAATATCTTCTAAAATCTCTCTATCTTTTTCAGAAATCTCCTTAGGGATAAAAGGTTCTATGTCTATCTCCTTAACTGCTGATTTCTTCAATTTAGGAGCTTTCTTCTTTGTCTTGACAACTTCCTCAGGTAAACCTGTAACAGGGATGGGACTGTATGTATGTCTTCTCCAGGGAAGCAAACTTGAAGTCTGGGATGGAAGTTTCATTATCTCCTTGAGGATATCAGGATCACGGGGATCCATACCAGGATAACGCCGAGAAGCCTGAAGAAGTTTCCAGTAAGCTTCTTCTCTTGTCTTTGGAGGATCTATATCAGGAAAGATCTTTTTACCCCTTACATATTCTAAAGCCAGCATCTTTTCTGTTTCTCTCTGTTTCTGTCTTTCTATTTCTCTTTCAGAAGGTTTCTCTTTCTCTTCTTCTTTAGGTCTGAAGTAATAAGTAAATCCTCTTGTGGGATCATAACGAATACCTCTAATCTCATATCCTCCTTCTCCTAAACTCTGCAGAAGAGTGGTATAGTAATCGTAAGAAGGTAACTCTACAGGTTCATACTCTTCCAATCCCAAAAAAGTCTTAAGATAATCTGAAGGTCTTGCAGGAGCTTTCCTTCTCCTCAGAAGAACTCCTAAAGCTTTGTGGACTTCTGGAGTGGGTTGCAAAGCAGGATAGAGTTGTTTAAGAAGGAGGAAGTTGGATAAAATCTCTTCTGCATACTTTCTTCTTGTCTCCCTTATATCCTCACCTAAGGAGAATATGCTGCCTAAAATGTCTGCCCAATCTGAAGGATAAGGTCTTAAACCTTCTGTGGTTGTTGTTGTGGTTTTTCTTGCCATCTTCAGCCTCCATATCTATGCCAGTAAGAATAAAACTCTGGTTCACTCATCCCTAACAAACCTAAAGATGAAGAACCTAAACCTGTAGCAGTTGCTGCTGTGACTGCAGGAGAAAGAAGATTGCCCATCAGATATGCACTTAAAGCAGTCCTTGCCAGAGGAACAACCACTCTCTCAAAAGGAGAAGGACGATAAGAAGGATAAACAAGTTCAGGTCTTACAAGTGCATAAGGAAATCTGTATTCTAAAAGACGGGATAAAATCTCCCAGGGTCTTTCCCTTATCCTTTCAATGGGAACTCCATACTGTAAAGCAGCTCTTATTGCTGCCTCTTCAGTCTCCAGTGGTGCTAAAGCCTCCATACGAGCCAGCTCAACTGCACGAGGAGCAACCTCCAGTCTTCTTAACCTTTCAGCTTCCCAAGCTCTTCCTAAAAACTCCTCAAGTCTTCTTTGAGCTTCCTCAATTGCTTTTCTTTCAGCTTCTAAAGCAGCAGAAGAATATAAGCCTCCTCTTAAGGAATAAGCTCTTCTTATCTGGGGTAAAGTCTCTTCCTCAAGGGTTTTTCTTACTGCTTCCTTATATGCCTGCCAGTAAGGACTTTCTAAAGGAGAATACTCACCTCTTAAGGTTTTAGCAATCTCTTCTCTTCCTAAAGCATAGATTGGTCTTTCTGTAAAAGGAACGCCTAAAGTTAAAAACCTCTCAAGCCTTCTTAAAGCTTCTCTCTGATATTTGGTGGGTTCGGATATCCTTCTTAATATTCCAAAGGCAGGAGTTTCAACTGTCTTGTAAATCCTCTTAAGAGCTTCATATTGCCATTTGGGCATTAATTTCTCAGGACCCCATACCTCTGGCCAGATTTTTTCAGGCTCTACTTTTTTGCTTTTAAAGAGTCCCATTTAACCTCCAGCTTAAGAGAATTCCTTCTTCCTCAAATTCAGGATGAAGTCTTCTTAAAGC
>QNCL01000070.1 GCA_003645805.1 Candidatus Omnitrophota bacterium | reverse complement strand
TCTTTGTTTGAAAATACTCCTCTAAATCTCTATGATAGTCCAGATGGTCGGGACTAAAATTGGTGAATATCCCGCTATTAAAATCCAGTTCGGCAATTCGTTTCTGAGCAATAGAATGTGAGGATACCTCTAAGATCGCATAATCTATCTTTTCGTTGACCATCTCTCTGAGGTAGGCGTTTATCTCTACCGCTTCAGGAGTGGTATAAATAGCAGGAATTATTCTCCTGCCAATCTCATAGTTTATCGTGCCTAATAACCCTGCTCTCTTTCCTAAACCCTCTAAGAGATGTTTTATTAGATAAGATACTGTGGTCTTTCCGTTGGTTCCGGTTATCCCTGTGAGATGAATCTGAGCAGAGGGATTTGCATAAAAACGGGAGGCGAGTTTTGCTATTGCTTGACGCGCCTGGGCTACTCGTATCACCGGAATATTTGGAATGGAAAAAGTTTCCTCTTCACAAACAATGGCTACCGCTCCTCTTTTTATCGCCTCAGGAATAAACTGATGTCCATCCCTCTTTCTGCCCTTAATGGCTACAAAAAGATAGCCCTCGCGCACCTGAGCAGAATTGAGCGAAATCCCTTTAATCTCCGGGTCATAACCCCTGAAAGGAGATGGACACAACCCTTCCACAAGAGTAGAAAGTTTCATAGCAAGTACTCCATTACCTGCTTGCCTATTCTCTGAAATAAAGGAGCGGCTACTATACTCCCGAAGTGTGCTCCTTTTGGCTCATCAATCACCACTGCTATACAGATCAGAGGATTATCTGCGGGCAGAAACCCTATAAAAGAAGAAACAAAGCGGTCCTTATAATACCCTCCTGATGGACTGGGTTTTTGTGCTGTCCCGGTCTTGCCGGCAACTTTGTATCCTCTGATCTGCGCTCTCCTGCCTGTCCCCTTCTCCACCACTCTCTGAAGCACCTCTCTCATCCGCTCAGCAGTCTTTCTGCTGATTATTCTTCTCTTAGAAGGCAAAAACCTCTTTATCACCTCGCCATTCTCATCGGTTATCTGCTTCACTACATAAGGCTTTATTAACTCTCCTCCATTAGCAATGACTGAAATAGCGCAAGCCATCTGCATAGCAGTAACCCCTATTCCTTGCCCCATTGGGATATTAAGCATACTAATATCATCCCACTTCTCTACTGGCTTTAGCAGACCTTTTGCTTCTCCCGGGAGATCTATATGCGAAGCAGAAGCAAATCCGAATTTAAGAATATACTCATATAATTTTCTCTTTCCTAACCTCTGGGCTATCTTGCTAATTCCAATATTGCTTGATTTTACAATGACCTCGGAAAAACTCAATTCTCCATAAGGGTGGTAGTCATGAAGGATATGTCCTTTAAAGCAATACCTCCCTCTCTCACAATAAAACCTATCTTCTAAACTCACCACTCCTTCCTCAAGGGCAGCGCAGGCAGAGACGATCTTGAAGGTAGAACCGGGCTCAAATATATCGGTAATCGCCCGATTACGATAGTAAGAAGGAGAGAAAGAAAAAAAGGTATTGGGATCAAAAGTAGGATAATTAGCCAAAGCAAGAACCTCTCCTGTATGGGGATTTAGAACGATTACCGAAGCCGAAGATGGCTTGTATTCTTCTACCGTCTTTTTTAACTCCTTCTCCACAATATACTGAATAATAATATCAAGGGTAAGGGTTAGATTAGCCCCATTTACTACAGGAATAGCCTCTTTTTCCAGCCCGGCTATCTCTTGAGAATGCCCATCCTTCTGGGCAAATCTCCATCCTTCTCTTCCTTTTAGATAATCATCATAAAAGAACTCAACCCCTTCCAAACCTTTATTATCTATGCCACAAAATCCTAACACATGAGCGGCTAACTCTCCCTGCGGATAGAATCTTTTTTTCTCGGGAAGAAAATAGATACCTTTCAAGTGAGCAGATTCCAGTGCTCTTCTCTCCTTCTGCGAGACCTGACGCTTTATCCATACAAAAGAACGATCTGAGCAAAGTTTACTTATCAGTTTCTGCTCATCTATATCAAGAAAAGCACTCAAGAGTTGGGCAACCTTTACCTTATCCTTTATCTGTCGGGGAGAAGCATAGATAGAATCGGTCTGTAAAGAGATAGCCAGTTTATTTCCCCGACGGTCATAGATATTGCCTCGCTGAGGCTCTACCTTGCACGCTACTCTATACTGAGGTGGTCTTCCTATGGGGAAAGAAAAAGGAACAAAATGCAAGTAAAAGACTCGCCCCAGCAGGATAGCAAAGCAGAAAAGGAGGAGAAAAAGAATGAATAGGGATCTAAATTTGGTAGCCCTGGTATACAAAGTAGATTACTTCTTCGCCTTTTGTATTTGAAAAACTTATATCTTGAAGGAAGGTTGAGAAAAACCTTGCTTCCTTCAGTAAACTACCTCTGTCCAGCCTCTGCCTGTTTGCTGAACAAACTTCCTAAAAAGCCTTGAATAAAGTTTTCTCTTTCTACACGAAGGTTTCTCTTGGATCGGACAGGAGAGGAATAAGAACCTTCCAGACTTCTGATCTGCATCTTATTGGTCAAGCACAAGCGAATCCCTCTCTCCTTCATCTCCCTTTCCAGGTTTCTGGGTGAGGTTAGCGAGGACAACCGATAGCCCAACCTTCTATTCTCTTCCTTTAACTTAGCCAGCATCTCCCTTTTTCTCCTTATCTGATAACCAATCTTTACTATGGCTATCTCCTGAGAGAGATATAGAAGAACCAGAAACAGAAAGATAAAAGGCAAACTCCCTATCAGAAAAACTTTTCTTCTTCCCAAAGTCATCAAATCCTCTCCCCTACTCTCAATTTAGCACTGCGAACCCGTGGATTTGCGGTAATTTCCTGGGCGGAAGGAAGAACAGGTTTTTTGGTAATGATATTCAGAAGACGAGATTGGGCAAAGTGTCTAAACTCGTTTTTTACAATCCTATCCTCTCCTGAATGAAAGGAGATTACGCATATCCTCCCTCCGGGTTTCAGAAACTCTACCGCCTTCTTCAAAGCACTGGAAAGGCTCTCCAGTTCTTGATTCACCACGATACGCAAGGCTTGAAAAACACGAGTAGCCGGGTGAATAGAGGTTCGCGTGGGCACAGCCCTTTTTATTATATCTGCCAATTGAATGGTGGTGCTGATAGTTTCTTTCTCTCTTGCTTTTATAATCGCCTTGGCAATCCGACGCGCATATCGCTCTTGGCTATACTCTCTGAATATCCTTTCCAGTTCCTCAGCGGTAAGATTGTTTACTAAATCAAAAGCGGTCACAGAATTCTCTCTATTCATACGCATATCTAAATAACCACTAAACCTGAAACTGAAGCCTCGTTCAGGGCTATCTAATTGAAAAGAAGAAACGCCTAAATCAAAAAGAAAACCATCTATCTCTCCCTTCTTCAACCCTAACTCCTCAAGGATAAGATCAATATTCTTAAAGTTCTGATGTACAATCTGATAGTTCTTAAATTCTTTGAGTCTCTTTCTGGTAAACGCTAATACCTCCTCATCTTGATCAATGGCGATTAGTCTCCCTTGGGGTAAGATTAACTTGGCAATCTCATAACTATGCCCTGCTGTTCCTACGGTGCAATCAACCATTATAT
>QNCL01000069.1 GCA_003645805.1 Candidatus Omnitrophota bacterium | reverse complement strand
GCAGCAGCCCAAGCAGCCTTGAAGACAATAGTAAGTGCTCAAGTAAGTTATCACACTAGTTATAATACTTACACAGATCTTACCACATTAGGCAATCAAACCCCTCCTTATATTGATTCTGCTCTGGCAAGTGGAACAAAGCAGGGTTATAGCTTTTCTATGGTATCGAACAATACCACTACCTTCTGTGCTTCTGCAGTTCCTGTAAACGCTGGGGTTACAGGAAATCGCTGTTTTTGTGTAACCGACGATGGAATAGTGAGATATGATGCTACCAGTGGCTGTGGTGCTCCTGCTGACCGTGCTGCTTGTCAAGGTTGGACTGCTACCGAATAATAAAAATTTGTAGATTTTTTTGATTTCTAACATTAAAGTGAAAAAGACGGTAGAAGAAACTATCGTAGGAGGGTGAGGAATTCTATTCTTCTACCGTTTTTTTCTTTTCTTATTAAAGGTCAAATATGCAAAAATGCTAAAAAGGGAAGGCTAAGTTTCTTTGAGGATATTCTTTGAAGGCATAATGTGGCGGAAAGGATTTAGTTTCTTAGAACTGATTCTGGCGAGTACTGTCCTGCTTATCGCCTTGGTGAGTCTGTTGACCTCAAACTTTAATGCCTCGCAGGTGGCGCTTATTAATGAGCATACTTCTGTTGCCCTTAATGAAGCACAGGCAGTGCTGGAGGAAATGAGGCGCCGTAATCTGCGCGCAAGTATAGTATCTGAGGATTGGGCAGGATGGCTCAACGCGCATGGGTGCTTTTGCTTGCCCGCTCAAAACCTGACAGTAACCTACCCTTCAGGAACAGATGCTGACCCCTTGGAGATTCGGGTCAGAGTAGATTGGAACGAGCAAGGAAGAGTGCACACAGTGCAGTTGCTAACTCTGCTTACTGAAAGATGAGAAAGGAGAGAGGATTTACCTTTATAGAGGTTCTATTTGTGCTCTTTTTTGGCCTTCTTGTGTTTGGAGTCATCTTTGCTGTTTTATCTACAGGTAGAGATATGTATCAGACTGCAGATGCGAAGATAGAAGTTCAAGATAATCTGAGAAAAGGAATGGACAGGATGATAAAGGAACTGAAAGGAGCAAGTTCTCTTGATGGAACTATTTTTGATGCAGAGGGGAGAAGTGTGAATCTGTTAAGATTTACTACTGGTGGGAATACAGTGGAATATTCGGTGATTCCTGGAGACCTTTTGATACGCACAGAGGGAGGAAGCACGCAAGTCTTAGCCACTCATATTTCCGCTGCTACTTTTACCTTACTCTCAGATAACTCTTTAACCATAGAGTTAAGAGGACAAAAGCAGACCGCCAACGGAAGGGAGGTAGGCGCAAGCCTTATCTCTTCGGTGGCTCTGAGAAACTGAAGGAGAGAGCAATGAAAAGGGTAGAGAGGGATAATAAGGGGTTTTTGCTAATCACTGCCTATCTGGTAATCATCCTCCTGTTGATCTCAGCAAGTGCTTTTCTTATGCGGGCGATTACCCAGAACAGGTTGATGCAGAGGGAGATAAACTACAAGCAGGCATTCTATCTTGCGGAGGCAGGATTGGATAGGGCATTGGAGATGATAAGAACTGGACAGATGGAGGGAAGTTTTGAAAATGTCTGTTGGGAGGATATCGGTTGTTGTTCTTGCAGTTGGAATGAGACCGCACCCGGCAGCAACCGATACAGAATTATCTCTACAGGGACTTCTGGAGAGATCTCCCGCACCGTGCAGATGGAGGTGATAGAAGATACCTATGCACGCTATCTTTATTTTACCAATAGCGAAACCTTTCATTGGAGATGGTGGCGTGTGCCTGTCTGGTTTATCACCGGAGACTTTATGGGAGGTCCTCTGCAGACCAATGGGCATTTGAATATATCAGGCGACCCGGTATTTGGAGGGGTAGTAAAGTGTGCAGATGACTATATCAACTATATGCACGGTGGTCCTCCTTTAGATAACCCTGATTTCCAGCAAGGGATAGAATTAGGGGCAGAGGTTGTTCCTATGCCCTCAAAGGCTTTAGATTTGAGGACTGCAGCAGTTCATAATGGGCTCCATCTGCAGGGACCGACCACTATTGTCTTCAGAGAAGATGGAACAATGGATGTTACCAATGCTCAACGGGGGTGGACAAACCATAATCTTCCTCTCCCGGATAATGGAGCGGTGTTTGTGGAGGGAGGAGATGTAGAGGTTTCGGGAGTCCTGAATGGGGCTTTAAGCATAGGGACGAACAAGGATATTATAATCACCGATAATGTCCTCTATCACGATGACCCGCGCACAAATCCTGACTCTCAGGACAGATTGGGTTTGATTGCCGAGCGGGACATACTGGTAAGCAAAGATGCTCCTTATGATATAGAAATCCACGCCTCCCTTATGGCTTTAGGAGATTCGTTTCAGGTAGAAGAATGGTGGAACCCTCCAGCAAAAGGAACGCTTACTATCTATGGAGGGGTTATCCAGAAGAATAGAGGTCCAGTGGGAACATTTGATGCTCGCCGTGGAACAAGAAGGAGTGGGTATAGCAAGAACTATGTCTATGACGAGCGTCTACGCGACCTTCCTCCACCTTTCTATCCCAGCACTGGTGATTATATCCAAGCGGTGGATTCCTGGCAGGAACTATAAGGTCGATGGAGGAATAAAAGAACTCTTAAAGCAAAGGAAGTAGAGCAATTCGGAGGGAGAGATGAAGGCAAGAAAGATATTAAACATTTTTATTCTTATTCTTGGTTTTCTCTTTTTATTTCTATTGTTTATATTTGTGCGGGAAAAGCCCCCAAAGGTTTCTCCTTCCCCTCCTGAGATAAAGAAGAAGGTTCTCTCTTCTCCCAGGAAGAAGGAGGAGGTAGGTTTTCTAAAGATAGAAAGAAAAGGGAAGAAGAGGGAAAAAAAGGAAAGTAAAAAGGAAAGAAAGGAAATAACCTTAAAGGAACTCTCCTCTCACCTCTCCCTTTCCTCAGAGGAACTTCCTGCTTTTGAAGAGCAGACTCCCAAGGAAGAAGAGAAGAGAAAAACCCCTTCTAAGAAGGAAATGGAGGAGATGGGCAAGCAAGGGATTATTATCTACTAAGATTGGCTTTGTACCCAATTTCCACCCCAGGGGTGGAAATCTCAAAAATCTTTTTAATTTTAGAATTCTTATGAGAGTTTTGAAGGAGAAAATAAAAAAGTTTTTTCTTCCTCCTTCTTCTCCCTTTCTGGCTTTGGATATTGGAAGTGAGTATATAAAGATGCTGGAGGCAAGAAAGGAGAGAGGGGAGTGGTGTATTACTAACTGGGGAATAAAAAAGAGAAAAGCAGACCCGAAAGAAGCAATTAAAGAACTGCTCCAGAATACAGATGTAAAGCGGGTAAACCTCTCTTTGGCGGGGGAGGAGATAATTATTCGTTATATAGAACTCCCCGTGATGAGTAAAGAGGATTTGGAGAAATCCTTCCAGTTTGAGGCGGATAAGTATCTTCCTTTCAAGATAGAAGAGGTTTTTTTTGACTATCAGGTGCTTTCCTCTGATAACACAAAGATGAAGGTGCTTTTATGTGCCGGAAAGAAGGAGTTTATAGAGGAAAGAATAGGCTTAGCCGAGCAGATAGGACTGGAGGTTTGTCTCCTGGATATAGATAGTCTATGTTTGAGCAATGCCTTCCTTTTTAATTATCCTGAGGAGAAAGGTAGTTTATGTCTTATGAATATAGGAGCAAGAAGAGCAAATTTGAATATAGTAGATAAAGGAACCTCTTGTTTAGCCCGGGATATCCAG
>QNCL01000068.1 GCA_003645805.1 Candidatus Omnitrophota bacterium | reverse complement strand
TCCTCAAAAATCCTGATAGCCAGAGAGGAAACTCCTGTATCTTTGCTCTTCCCTGCGAAGATGTCTTCAAGAGCACTATGAACCTTTGCTTTCACCTTATCTTCTACTTGAGGATCTAACCTATACACATCCTTCACACTCTCTCTCCTTTTCTCTCGATAATACCTCGTCTTCTCCCTGTCCACATAGGAAAAAGTAAAAGGAGCATATATATCCACCGGCGAGATCTCCTCTTCTCTCAAGTTTATTATCTTCTGATTGTCTGCTTTGCTGAAGCCAACAATAAATGCGCTTAACAACACAAAAGACAATACCAAGCACCCTTTTCCTATCGCTCTTACCGTCCGAAATATCCGCATTCTACTCTGAAGAAATTCTAGTCTTTCCTTCCTTTTTTTCATCCAGACAACCATAGAAAGGCTTTTCTCAAACGATCCTTCTTAAGAAAAGCCTCGCTTTTGTCCTTCTCCCACTTTTTTATCTTTACTTTATATAATACTCCTTCTTTTCTTTGTTTACCTCTTTCTCGCGGGGGATCACCAACACTTGCCCCGGATAGATAAGATTGGGGTTTTTTATCTTGTCTCTATTTGCCTCATATATCCTGGGCCAAAGCAGAGGA
Organism: Candidatus Omnitrophota bacterium; assembly: GCA_003645805.1. Taxonomy (GTDB): domain Bacteria; phylum Omnitrophota; class 4484-213; order 4484-213; family 4484-213; genus B17-G2. Next base: position 3,187 of record QNCL01000068.1, on the reverse strand, counting down.
TTGCCATAAATCTCCGGATAACCGGCAATATCCCATAAAGACTCTCCTTTCTTTACTGTATAAGTGCGTGGAAGTTCTTTCTCCTTGGGCTGAGGCATTTCTTCTTCCATAATCACTACCGGCTCCTCTATCTCCTGCGCCTCTTTCGGAAGGATTGCCTCCTCAGGTTCAGGCAAAATCTCCTCTTTAACAACTTGGGGCTTGCCTACCACATATCCTTTAGGAAAAATTCCCTGATTTCCCCACAATTCTTTATCCTCCCAGTAATGCCTTCGCCACTGAGGGAAAGGAGGTCCTGCTATCTTCCCAATATTAGCACAACCAGCCAAAAAAAATAGCAAAAGACAATAGACGCACAAAATTCTTCTTGCTTTCATCTTTCCCACCTCCTTAGTTTGTTTCACTCTTTAGAGTGAAGGATAGCGTTATTCTGCGATTCTCACTCCCAATTCTTTTAGTTGCTCGCTTTCTACTTCATCTGGAGCACCGGTCAAAGGACAAATTCCTTTCTGGGTTTTAGGGAAAGCGATTACCTCCCTGATACTCTTCTTCTCCAGCATTAACATCAATAATCTATCCAGACCTATGGCAATCCCGCCATGCGGAGGAGCACCATAACTCAATGCCCTCAGAAGAAAATCAAACCTTTCCTCCTTTATCTTCAATATCCTGAATACCCTTCTCTGCACCTCTGCTTGATGGATTCGAATACTCCCCCCTCCAATCTCCAGTCCATTTAATACCAGGTCATAAGACTTTGTCTTTACCAGAGAGGGATCGCTTTCCAAAAACTCTAAATCACCCTCATAAGGAGCGGTAAAAGGATGATGTTTTGCTTCCCAGATGCTTTTGTCTTTATTAAACTCCAAAAGAGGGAAGTCTACAACCCAAACAAAATCAAACTTTGCTTTGGAGATTCGGGGTTTGTCTGTTCCAAACCTCTTGATTGCCTCAGAGTAAGAAATTACCGGAAAAGGAGTGTTTAGTTGGATACCTAAAAGAGAGAAAAATAAATCTGTTAGCATCCTCTCTACTAACTCCATTATTTGTTCCTTTTCCACAAAAGAGACTTCCAGATCTATCTGTGTATGCTCCAATTGTCTATCTGCCCGTAAGTCTTCGTCACGAAAACAGCGCACTATCTGGAAATACTTATCTACGCCCGCAACCATCAATATCTGCTTGAACAACTGAGGAGATTGGGGAAGAGCATAAAACTTTCCTGGACTTAACCGACTGGGAACTAAAAAATCGCGTGCTCCCTCGGGAGTACTCTTGGTAAGAAAAGGTGTTTCTATCTCCACAAACCCTTCTTTATCCAAAAAGTTTCTTATTCTTAAACAAACCTGATGGCGAAAGGAGAAAACTTCTTGCATCCGAGAATCCCTTAAGTCCAGGTAGCGATGAACAAAGCGCAGATCCTCCTCAACTTGCCTATCTCCTATCTCAAAGGGCAAACTTCTGCAGCGGTTTAGCACCTGCAGTTCTGTGACCCTAATCTCTACCTCTCCAGTGCAGATCTTAGGATTTACTGTTCCCTTAGGCCTCTCTTTCACCTCTCCTTTTACCCATATTACATCCTCTGCTTTTAATGTGCTTGCCTGCTGATGAACAGAAGGGTTGGAGGAGGAGTTAAATACTAACTGCGTCCTTCCGTGCTTATCTCGAAGGTCAATAAATATCAATCCCCCATGGTCACGGCGATGGGCTACCCAGCCACACAAACAAACTTTTTCTCCTACATTTCTTTTGGTTAACTGTCCGCAGGTATGAGTGCGCATAACTCTGCTTCTGCCTTCTCCAGATTTATCTCTCTCTGCTCTTGCTTACGCATATCCCTTAAGATTATTTTTCCCTTGTTCAGTTCCTTCTCCCCGGCAATAACTACAAACTTTGCTTTTAGTCTATTAGCCTTGCGCAATTGGGATTTTAGACTCCTATTCTGATAATCAATCTCAGAGGATATTCCCTTGCTCCGAAGATGAGCAAGCATCTTATATCCCCAATCATAGGCTCTTTCTCCCATCAGAGCAAAGAATATATGCAAAGGAAGAACTTGAGGCTCTAATCTGCTTATCGCCATCATTCTCTCCATCCCTAAGGAAAAACCAACTGCCGGTTGTTTTTCTCCTCCCATTTGTTCTATCAAATTGTTATATCTACCTCCTCCAGCCAAAGCGTTTTGGCTTCCTAACTCTGGATGGATAAATTCAAACACGGTATTGGTATAATAGTCCAAACCGCGCACAATATGAGCATCTATAACATAATTAATCCCGATCTCTGTCAATATCCTCTTTACCTTCGCAAAGTGCTCCTTGCATTTTGCGCACAGATAATCTAAAATGGGAGGAAAAGACCTTATTATCTCTCTACACTGCTTGTTTTTGCAATCCAATATACGCAAAAGGTTTGTCTCTGCGCGACACTGACAATCAGGACAAAGCAAATCTTTTTTATCTCTTAGATAATCTCTAAGGAGATGTTTGTAATTAGCCTGGCAATCGAGGCAACCAATACTGTTAAGCCTTATTTGATATCCATCTATTGCTACTGCCTGCAGGAGATTGTTTACTAAATAGATTATCTCTGCATCCAAATAAGGACTATTACTCCCGATCGCTTCTGCTCCTATCTGATAAAACTGTCTCTTTCTCCCTTTCTGTGGTCTCTCATAACGAAACATTGCCCCTAAATAATAGTATTTTACCAGCCCCTGCCGTCTGAAAACACTATGTTGAAGATACGCCCGCACTACAGGAGCAGTGCCCTCAGGACGCAAACAAACCCTCTTGTCTTTGCCGATTAGAAAAGAGAACATCTGTTTCTTTACTATATCTGTCTCCTCTCCTACACTCTGGGAGAAGAGCATAGCATCCTCCAGAAGAGGGGTCCTGATCTCTGAATAGCCATAAACCAAAAACACCTCCCTTGCCTTTCTCTCTATCGCTTGCCATTTTACCATCTGCTCAGGCAAGATATCTTCCATCCCGGGCAAGGTTTTTATTCTTAACATCTCTCCACAGGAATAAACTTTCTTCAAAAACTCTCCTTAAAAGAAATTGCTTGAGAAATACGGGTTATCTCTTCTGCTCAGATTTGAGTTTCTCCTTCCACAGTTTGTATTCCATACTGTCTCGTAAAGCCTGCCAACTGGCTTCTATAATATTCTCGGACACTCCTACAC
>QNCL01000067.1 GCA_003645805.1 Candidatus Omnitrophota bacterium | reverse complement strand
GGGGGAGGTAATAGATGGTCAGCCGCCTCTGCCCCCAGATACACCTCGCTGGTCAATCTATCGTCAACCTCCATCTTTGGAAGAGCAGAATATCTCTATACAAATATTAGAGACAGGAATAAAGGTTATCGATTTTCTCTGTCCCTATCCAAAAGGAGGAAAGATAGGACTGTTTGGAGGAGCAGGAGTGGGCAAGACGGTGCTGATTATGGAACTAATCAGAAACATTGCCATTGAACATAAGGGATTTAGTGTGTTTGCTGGAGTAGGGGAGAGAACACGGGAAGGGAATGACCTATGGCTGGAGATGAAAAGGACAGGAGTGCGTAAACGCACTGCTTTAGTCTTTGGACAGATGAATGAACCTCCGGGAGCAAGATTTAGAGTTGCACTCTCCGCCCTTACTTTAGCCGAGTATTTTAGAGATGTGGAAGAGGAAGATGTTCTTTTGTTTATTGACAACATCTTCCGTTTTGTGCAAGCAGGTTCAGAAGTCTCTGCGTTATTAGGAAGGATGCCTTCGGCAGTAGGTTATCAGCCTACCTTGAGCACAGACATAGGTGAACTCCAGGAGAGGATTACCTCTACTAAAAAAGGCTCTATTACCTCTGTGCAAGCAATCTATGTTCCTGCAGACGACCTTACCGACCCCGCTCCCGCTACCACCTTCTCACATCTTGATGGAACCATTGTTCTCTCTCGCAAATTGGTAGAGATAGGTATCTATCCAGCCATAGATCCTCTTGCTTCTAACTCCAGTATTTTAAACCCTTCTGTAGTAGGAGAGGAACATTACCAGTTAGCCCAGCAAGTTCAACAGATTCTTCAGCGATATAAGGACTTGCAGGATATAATCGCTATTTTGGGAGTAGAAGAACTCAGTGAGGAAGATAAGATTGTGGTGAACAGAGCACGAAAACTCCAGAAGTTTTTCTCTCAACCTTTCTTTGTGGCTGAGGAGTTTACGGGAATGCCGGGGAAATATGTTCCATTAGAGCAGACATTGAAAGGGGTTAAGGGAATTGTGGAGGGAAGGTATGATGACCTTCCTGAGCAGATGTTTTATATGAAGGGAGGAGAAGAGGATTTGAAGGAGAGATGAGAGAGTTTGCTCTTAGTGTGCTCAAATATAACGGAGCGATCTTTAAGGGAAAGGCAGAAATGGTGGTGGTTCCCGGGATAGAGGGAGAATTGGGGATTTTAGCCGGGCATATTCCTTTTATCGCCATTTTGAAAAAAGGGACAGTGAAGATAAAAAGGAAGGAAGGTGAGAGAAGAATAGAGATTGAGAGGGGATTTATAAAGGTGGGCAAGGAAAAGGTGGAGGTGCTGGTGGAGTAGAATGGAGAGAAACTATGGGAAACTGTATATTGTCAGTACCCCTATTGGAAATATGAAGGATATCACCTTCAGGGCGGTAGAGGTTCTCAAGCAGGTTTCCTTAATTGCTGCCGAGGACACTCGGCGGGCAAAAAAATTACTTGCCCATTATAAGATTACTACTTCCCTCATTAGTTACTTTGACCATAATAAGATATCCCGTGCAGATTTTCTTTTAAGAAGACTAAAGGAAGGAAAAGATGTTGCTCTGATCTCTGATGCAGGCACCCCTATTATTAGTGACCCAGGCTTCTATCTTGCAGAGTTGGCGATAAAGGAAGGGATTGATTTGATCCCCATTCCCGGGGCTTGCGCATTGTTATCTGCTTTGGTGGTATCAGGAGCACCGCCGGATAGGTTTGTCTTTGAAGGTTATCTTCCCCGCAAAAGCAAGAAGCGAGAGAGACGGTTGGAGATGATCGCTCGGGAGGAAAGGACGGTAATCCTTTATGAAGCCCCTCATCGGTTGTTGAGAACCTTAGAGGACCTGCTTAGATTTTTAGGAGATAGAAAGATAGCCCTTTGTCGAGAACTTACTAAGAGGTTTGAAGAGGTAAGGAGAGAAGAGATTAGTAAACTGATCGAGGATCTTGCAGATAAGAAGGTAAGAGGAGAACTGGTGTTGGTGATCTCAGGAAAGGAGGAATAAGGTTTTAGAGTTAAAAACAATGAATCTTGCTGTTTTTTGTTCGGGAAAAGGCACAAATCTGCAAGCAATCATTAACGCTATTAGAAAAGGAGAGATTGAAGCCAGGATTGCTTTGGTAATCAGTGACAGAAAAGATGCTTATGCCTTAAGAAGAGCAAAGGATGCAGGGATTAAGGCAGTTTTTGTAAACCCCAAGGATTTTTCTTGCAAGAGAGATTTTGAGGTAAGGTTAATTTCTTATCTAAAAGAGGAGCGTGTGGAGTTAGTGGTTCTGGCTGGATTTATGCGTATACTTAGCCCATTTTTTGTCAGAGAATATAAGCACAGAATCCTTAACATCCATCCTTCTCTTCTTCCTGCTTTCAAAGGTTCAAGGAATGCTGTGCGCGATGCCCTTGAGTATGGAGTGAAGATTACCGGGGTAACCGTGCATTTTGTGGATGAGCAGGTAGATAATGGACCGATTATCTTGCAAAAAGCGGTAGAGGTAAGCGAGGAGGATAGTGAGGAGTCTTTACGGGAAAGGATACAGCAGAAGGAGCATCTTCTCTATCCTTTGGCAATCAAGTTGGTAGTGGAAGGAAGGATAAGGATGGAGGGAAGAAGGGTAAGGATTGACTCTCTACCCTGTTCAGGATAGATAAGAATGAATATAAAATAGACTTAATTCAAACAGGAGGGAGAGATGTTCAAAGGTTGTTTTGTTGCTCTCATTACCCCTTTTAAGGATGGGAGGGTGGATGAGGAAAAATTGCGGGAGTTGATAGAGTTTCAGATTGCTCAAGGAGTAAATGGTATTGTCCCTTGTGGTTGCACCGGTGAGGCAGCAACTCTTAGCCACGAAGAACAAAAGAGGGTGATAAGGGTGGTGGTGGAAGCGGTAAATAAAAGGGTTCCCGTGATTGCCGGCACGGGCTCTAACTGCACTTCCGAGGCTTATGAACTTACCCGCTATGCTAAAGAGGCTGGTGCAGACGGCGCGCTGGTGATTACTCCTTACTATAATAAACCCACTCCTGAAGGGCAATTTCGCCATTATGCAAAACTTGCAGAAATAGGTATTCCTATTGTTCTCTACAATGTCCCTTCGCGCACAGGTATCTCAATGTTTCCAGAAACAATAGCGAACCTCGCAAAGATTGAAAATATTGTGGCTATTAAGGAAGCAAGTGGAAGTTTAGAGCAGGTGAATAGAATCCTTTCTTTATCCAATATTACTGTGCTCTCCGGTGATGATTCCCTTACTCTCCCTATGATGGCTATAGGAGCAAAAGGCGTGGTTTCTGTAGTGGCAAATATTGTCCCGCAGGAGGTAACAAGAATGGTTTCTTCTTTTCTAAAAGGGGAACTGGAGAAGGCAAGAGAGATACATTTTAGGCTATATCCTCTCTGCAAAGCAATGTTTATAGAGACAAATCCTATTCCGGTAAAAACAGCGATGAATCTGCTGGGGAGATTAAACGCCGAACTTCGTCTCCCCCTTTGTGCGATGGAGGAGAGGAATAGAGAGAGGTTAAGGGATGTTTTGAAGGACTATGGTTTGTTATAAGCAAAGGTTAGAGGTTTTTAAAGCAGGAAAGAAAGAATGTTAAAGAGTTCACAGAATCCTCGCCATATTGCAATTATAATGGATGGGAATGGGAGATGGGCAAGGAAAAGAGGTTTACCCAGAACTGAAGGGCATAAGGAAGGGATCAAGACAGTGGAGAGGATAATAGAAGCAGGGATAGAGCAAGGGATTGAGATTCTTTCTCTATATGCATTCTCTTTGGAAAGCTGGAAAAGGCCTTCTACAGAAGTCAGGGCGCTGATGCAGTTGTTTAGGGAGTTTTTGATAGAGAAGAGAGAATTTCTCAAGAAAGAG
>QNCL01000066.1 GCA_003645805.1 Candidatus Omnitrophota bacterium | reverse complement strand
CTTATCGACCCGACTCAGAGAGAAACTTAAAGATTTTATCGCTCTACTATTTAGGACTCCATCCATGGGATATTGCCAAAGTTCTTCATATCAATCCCGGTTTGGTTTCGGGGTATCTAACCAAACTAAAAAAGAGAGGACTGCTGGAGAAAAAGAGTAAGAGGCTTTACCAACTGAGCGAAGAGGGGAGAAAGTGGATAAAAGCGATAGAAGAGGAGAGAAGCCCTGTGCAGGAGATCCCTCTTTCAGAGGTCAAGGAAGCATTAGAAGAGGCAAAGGGCAATGTGGTAGAGGCCTCCAGGATTTTAGGAATAACCAGAGAGAAACTGAGAGGAATAGTAAGAAGAAATCCTCATCTTCAGAAGGAAATAGAGGAGTTAAGAAAGAAGGGAATAGGCTATGTAAAAGCGGTGAGAGAATATATGAGCGATTCTCCTATATTTGATGTTGAGGAATTTAAGGATAAATACAACATTCACTATTACTACCACCTTAGAAGAATTTGCCGGAAGAGAGAAATTTCTTTCACCGAGTTATTAGCCCAGATAACAGGATACAGTTCGGAGGAAATAAAGGTGATAGAGAAGTTAAGGTTGAGAGAATTAGAAAGAAGGAGCGGTCAGAGGAAGAAAAAAAGAAAGAAAATTTTCTTCCAGCAAAAGGAGAAGAACTTTTCTCCTCAAAGAAGCAATCCTCCGATAAAGCAAAGCCCGGAGAGGAAGAAACGGCCTATAAGCCTTTCCCAAAAGGAATTGGAAGAGATAAAAAGAGAGATAAAAAGAGTGGTGCGGGAAGAAAAAGAACCTTCTTATTTTGTGCGTATACTTATCCAGAGGTTAGATACAGAAAAGGCTATTCTTTCTGTTTTAATTGATTGGCTGAAGGAATTGATGAAGGAGGGAGGCTCTATTTGTGAGGAGAAGATGGAAAGGGATATTCCAAAGATACTCTATATTCTGGAGAGGTTTAGAGTGGTGCGTATGCAGAGGTTAAAGATAAGGAGAGGAGAATTCAAAAAGTGGCTTGTTTCTCTGAGTCCAGAGACTGCAAGAAGAGTGCTGATGCATTTCTGGTATCTCTATGATCCAGAGATGAGTTATAAAGAGATACAGATGAGAATCAAGAAAAAAGGATTTAAGAATTATGAGAAGGGAGTTCTAAAGGTTTTAAAAGGAAGACCCTTTGTTGTTTTGCACAGGTATTTAATCAATGATGTAGAGGAGAGTTTAAGAGAAGAGGGTGAAAAGAGGGAAATAAAGGAGCAGGCACTCAGGGAGGTATAAAGAGAGAATTTTATAATTCTTAATAAAGAATTTATAAAATACTTTTACAAAAATTTGACAAAGCAAGTTAACTCTGTTAAAATAAAGATGTGTTTTTTAGCAGAAATAACCTGAACCTATCTTAACTTCTATCTTTAAATGTTCCTTTTAAGAAGAAGAGAAAATAAATATAGTTCCTGCATTTCGTTTCCTTTTCTCTTTTTTCTTTCCCTTTTAGCCTATATCTTTACTCTCCTGCCTCTCTCTTTCGCCCAAGAAAAGATAAATTTAAACATTCCCCCTGAGTATGGGAGGATGGTAGAGTCCTATTCAGGAAAGGATGGGCGTCTCATCATCCAGATTCAAGACTTGCATACCAACTATGAAGCCCAGATAAAAGAGGCAAAGATTATCTATCATCTACTAAAAAAGCAAGGCTACAGGTTAGTGGCTACTGAAGGAGCAAAAGGAGAGATAGATACCTCTATATTCGACCTGTTCACCAACTACAAAGACAGAAAAAAGGTAGCCAATTTCTTTATGCGCAAAGCCCAAATTACCGCTCCTGAGTATTTGCATATCTTGGGAAAACATCCTTTTCTTCTTTACGGGGTGGAGGATGAGGATATCTACCGTCAGCACCTTCTTTCTTTCCAGCGTCTTCTTTCTTTCAGAAAGGAAATACTTCAATACTGCCATCAGGTTAAGAGAGCACTGGAAATAATCAAAGATCATCTATCTTCTCCGGAACTAAAAGAACTGGAGGAGAGAATATCTGCTTACTCTAACAACGAACTCTCGCTCAAGAGATATGCGCTTTATCTCTCCAGGATGTGCAAAAAACATAACATCGCTCTAAAGGATTTTCCCGATTTTAAGCGTCTATCTTTGTTAATCAGATTAGAAAAAAGTATAGATTTTGAAAAGGCGAAGGAGCAGCAGATAGAGGCAATAAAGGAGTTAACGCCTTTTCTTTCCGAGAAGGAATTGGCAGAACTAATTGTAAAAACCAGCAGGTCTGGTTCAGGTAAACTCTCGCTTTCTAAATACTATCTGTACTTAAAAGATCTGTTCAGAAACAAAGGGCTTTCCCTTTCCTCTTATCCCCAGTTTAATCGTTATCTCTCTTACCTCTTTCTCTCTCAGCAAATTAACCACAGAAGGTTATTTAGAGAGATTAAGGATTTAGAAAGGCTTGTTAAAAAAACTCTTTACACCCATCCTGATCAAGAGCGGTTAGAGCGTCTTTTAGTAAATATTGAGGTGCTCGAGAATTCTGTAAATATTAGATTGAGTAGCAAGGAACTCGATTATTACTATCGTCACCAGTTCGAGTTCAACCCTTATGTGTTTTTCAATTTTATACAGAATTACAAGAAGTTGTGCGGTTTTTCTCCTCCTTTTTATGACTTCTCTCCTTTCCTGGAAAAGATGGAGAGATTTTACGCTCTTGCCCGGGAGCGGGATAGACTTCTATTAGAAAATACCCTAAGGGTAATGAAGGAAAAGGGGGAGAAGAAAAGTATTCTCTTCTGCGGAGGATTTCACACCCAAGGGATAACCCATCTACTTAAGAAAAAAGGTATATCTTATGTAGTAATTGCCCCTTATGTGAAGAGCAAAGTGAATAGCAGATTATACTTCTCTTCTCTGCGAGGAGAGGTGGTTTCTTCCCGAGAGTTAGAGAGTTTGAAAAGGGAGTTAATAAAAAGATAGAAGAAAGGAGGGAGAAATGCAAGGGAGAAAATGGAAAGTTTTCCCATTCCTTTTTGCTTTTTTACTCACCATTCTCACTTCCTACATAGCCTATGCAATGAAACTTATTCCCGAGAGTCGTTTCTCGGATGAAATGGGGACAAGCGAGGCGGATAGAGGATTTAACCAGCAAGTGAGAGAAGCCCTTTGGGTAACTAATCTAAGAGAACAAAAGGAGATAAGAGACAAACTTACTCCTGAGCAAATTAGCGATTTAGCACATCGACTTTCCTTACTAAGCCCAGAGAGGTTTACTGTAGAGGAGATTGAAGAGATACTAAATGCTTATCCGCTTGATGAAGCAAGGCGAAAGAGATGGGCGGGATTAATCCACTCTATGCTGGGATTTATTCCCCGACAAGAACCTCTATCTTCCGCGCCTTTATCCCTCTCTCGTATTCCTCGAGATCTTCTAAAAGGAAAGATTGCCTTTGTGCGTGTAGATGTCAATGTGAAATACAAAAACGGTAAGGCAAGAGAAGATGATCGTAAGATTGTAGAGTTATTCCACACAGTAGATACTCTTATTGAGAAAGGAATGTTTGCTGTGCTTGCTACCCATAAAGGGAGACCTGAGGGTTATGAAGCGAAAGAGTCTCTAAGACCTGTCTATGAGGTGCTTGCTAATAGGTATGGGAAGGATAGAATAGGTTTTCTTGATGCTAAAGAGTTAGGAAGAGAAGCACTCAGCACAAGAAGAGCAGTAGAGATGATAAAGGAAAGAGGGTATCAGATTGTTCTTCTGGATAACCTGCGCTTTCTTCCTGAGGAGAAGAAAGGAGAAGAGAGTTTTGCCCGTTCTCTGGTAGAGGGCGTAGATATGTATATCTTTGATGGACCAGCAGTAGCCCATAGGCCAAAGGATGCTTCCCTTAAGGCTTCTCAATTTGCTCCTTTATCTGTGATAGGACCGGTTGCTCAAAAAGAGAGAGAGGTAATGAGCAGGTATTTAGACTCTGACCTT
>QNCL01000065.1 GCA_003645805.1 Candidatus Omnitrophota bacterium | reverse complement strand
CATCCCTATGCCCACTATTGCCAAATTATACCTTCTCATTTGCTCAAGCCCTCTACTACCATATCTCCAACCTCCTCGGTAGAATAACCCATCCTGCCCGCAGAAAGGCTCTTTAACCTCTGGACGGTATAGATAATCCCTTTCTCTACCAAACGGGAAGCCTTTTCTTCTCCGAGGTGCTCAAGAAGCATCTGCAGAGCGGAGATAGCGGCTAAAGGATTGATGACCCCTTTCCCGGTATATTTGGGAGCAGAGCCTCCAATGGGTTCAAACATTGAAACTCCCTTAGGATTTATATTAGCCCCGGCAGCAATACCCAGCCCTCCTTGAATAATAGCCCCTAAGTCGGTGATGATGTCTCCAAACATATTATCGGTGACAATCACATCAAACCACTCGGGACTCTTTACCATCCACATACACAAAGCATCTATATGCGTATACTCTGTGCTAATCTCTGGATATTCTCTGCTCACCTGCTTAAACACCCTTTCCCACAGATCCCAGGCATAGGTGAGAACATTGGTTTTTCCGCAAAGGGTAAGTTTTTTCTTCTTATTTCGTCGCTGACAGAGTTCAAAAGCATAACGCACACATCTCTCCACTCCTTTGTAAGTATTTACCGACTCCTGAATAGCAATCTCGTCTTTGCTTCCCTTCTTAAAGAAGCCTCCACTACCTACATACAACCCTTCGCTATTCTCCCGCACCACCACAAAATCAATCTCCTCCGGACCCTTATCTCTTAAAGGAGTTTGCACACCCGGATATAACCTTACCGGGCGAAGATTGATATATTCATCTAAACAAAATCTTATCTTGAGCAAGATCCCCTGTTCTAATATCCCTGGCTTCACCTGAGGATGACCCACTGCGCCCAGGTAGATAGCAGAAAACCCTTTTAGTTCCTCGATATCTTTATCCTCTAAAAGTTTGCCCGTGTTTAAATACCGTTCTCCGGAAAAATCAAATACCTTTGTCTCATATTTAAACCCGACGATCTCGGCAACCGCCTTTAGCACCTTCAGTCCCTCTCGAATTACCTCAGGACCTGTGCCATCTCCGGGAATTACTGCAATTCTGTACATCCCTCTCTCCTCCTTAAAACTTTGTTCTCTTATTCACTTCCTCCACCAACCTCATCAATCCGCCTTTCTCTATTATCCTCTGAAGAAAATCAGGATAGGAAAGCCTTATCTGTCTTGCTTTCTCTACTATCTCTTCATCAGTTAAAGCAAGAGCATTGGGAATCTCTCCAATAGGTAAACCAATATTTATACAGTTCCTAAAGAAGATGCGCGCAAAACTCTGAGCAATCACAAAAGAGATTCCCGAATTCTTAATAGCCAAAGGTGCATGTTCACGCGAGGAGCCACAACCAAAGTTTTCTCCGGCAACAATAATATCTCCCTTCTTCACTTCCTTACTAAACTCAGGACAGAGGTCTTCAAAACAATGCTTGCTTAACTCTGCGGGAGAGGAGGTGTTGAGATAGCGTGCGGGGATAATATCATCTGTATTTATATTATCTGAAAATCTCCAAACTCTTATCTCCATCTTCAGTTCTTCCTCAGTTCCGCTCTTATCCTCTTTTCTATCTCCTGAGCAACCTGAGGATTCTCCTCCAAAAACCTCTTTGCCTGCTCTCTTCCCTGACCCATCTTTTTCTCTCCATAAGAAAGCCAACTCCCTGTCTTTTGAATTAACCCTTTCTGGAGACCCGCATCTAATAACCCTCCTGCATAAGAGATACCTTTATTATACATAATATCAAACTCCGCGCTTCTAAAAGGAGCAGCAACTTTGTTCTTGACCACCTTTGCTTTTACTCGACTGCCTACTATATTCTCTCCCTCCTTGATTTGAGCAATGCGTCGTAAATCAATACGCACAGAGGCATAGAATTTTAAGGCATTCCCTCCGGGAGTAGTCTCAGGATTTCCAAACATCACTCCTATCTTCATCCTGATCTGGTTAATAAACACAAGACAGGTTTTAGACTTGGAAACAGCAGAGGTAAGTTTTCTCAATGCTTGAGACATCAGCCTTGCCTGTAAACCAATATGGCTATCTCCCATCTCTCCTTCTATCTCTACGCGAGGAGTAAGTGCGGCTACAGAATCAACAACAATTACATCTACCGCATTGCTTCTTATCAATGTCTCGGCAATCTCCAGTGCCTGCTCTCCAGTATCGGGTTGAGAGATGAGCAGGTCTTTAATCTTCACTCCTATCTTCTGGGCATAGGTAGGGTCAAGAGCGTGTTCAGCGTCAATAAAGGCGGCTATCCCGGACAATCTCTGGGCTTGAGCAATTAAACTTAAACTCAAGGTGGTCTTCCCGCTGGATTCTGGGCCAAAGATCTCCATCACTCTGCCCCGTGGCGCTCCCCCTACTCCTAAAGCCAAATCTAAAGTTATACTTCCTGTAGGAATAACAGGGATATCTAACACCTTCTCCTCGCCCAGGCGCATAATAGAACCTTTACCAAATTGCTTCTCAATCTGGGTAAGCGCTAAATCTAATGCCTTCTGCTTATCAACTCTCTCTCTATTTTCCATCTTTCCTCCTCCAAAATCCTTTTGATTTTTCTCTTTCTATTTCCTCAAATCTCTCCAGCAGTCTTCTCTGCTCACTATTCAGATGCACTGGGGTGCGCACAATAATCCTTATTATCTGATCTCCTTGCCCATATCCATGAATGTCTTTAATACCCTTTCCGCGCAAACGAAATACCTTATGGCTTTGTGTTCCGGGAGGAATCTTTATCTTCGTCTGTCCCTTTAGAGTGGGCACCTCAATCTCTGCACCCAGAGCAGCCTGGGTAAAGGTTATAGGAACTTCGCAAACTATATCGTTCCCTTCTCTTTTGAAGAACTTGTGGGCTTTAACATAGACCAGCACATACAAATCTCCTCTCTTCCCTCCCTTCACTCCTATCTCTCCCTCATTAGCGATCCTTAACTGAGAACCATGCTCCACCCCTGCAGGAATCTTTATCTTGAGTTTACGCACTCCTCGCACCCGCCCTTCTCCCCGACATCTACTGCAGGGATTGGAAATAATCACTCCTTCTCCTCTACAGCGCGGGCAGGTGCGGGTAAGGCTAAAGAAGCCCTGGGTTATTCTTACCTCTCCCCGTCCTCCACAACCGGGACAGACCTGTTTACTCGTCCCTGGCTCTATCCCTTCACCCTTACAGAGAGGACAGGGGTCATAGCGGGAGAGACTCAATGTCTTCTCGGTGCCAAAAGCCGCTTCCTCAAAGGAGATCTCTACGCTACATTCTATATCCGCTCCTCTCCTCCTTTCTGCAGATTTTCTCCCTCCGAAGATGTTGCTGAAGAAGTTATCAAAGATATCTCCTATGTCTGCTCCAAACTCGCGGGCAAAGGTTTCAAAGCCGGTAAATCCTGAAGAGAATCCACCTTCTACTCCTGAATGCCCAAAACGGTCATAAGCCGCTCTCTTCTGAGGATCACTTAATACCTCATACGCCTCGGAGAGTTCCTTAAATTTCTCCTCTGCCTCCTTGCGATTCTCTGGATTCTTATCGGGATGGTATTTTACTGCCAGTCTTCTATAAGCCTGTTTTATTTCCTCTGCGGAAGCATCTCGGCTTACTCCTAATATTTCATAATAGTCTCGTTTAGCCATCTCTCCTACTCCTCCCATTGCCCCATTCTTCTAAACTTGGCATACCTCTCCTGAAGAAGGTCTTCTTTGGAAAGAGAAGAGAGTTCATTAAGGTATCTGGTTATTACTCTTGAGAGTCTTAAAGCCATCTCCTGGGGATTTCTGTGTGCTCCTCCTATAGGCTCAGAGATTACCTCGTCTACAACCCCTAATTTTAATAGATCCTTGGCAGTAAGTTTTAATGCCTTTGCTGCCTCCTCTGCGTTTTCTTTGTTTCTCCAAAGAATGGCTGCACAACCCTCGGGAGAGATTACGGAATAGTAGGCATTTTCCAAAATTGCTATTCTATCT
>QNCL01000064.1 GCA_003645805.1 Candidatus Omnitrophota bacterium | reverse complement strand
CTTCTTCTCTTCCCCAAAAAGAAGAGGTTTTTGAAGAATTTGAAAATAGAAATTACCATATCACCTTTACCAATTATGGAGGAGCAATTAAGAAGGTAGAATTAAAGAGATATAAGATAAATAACCAGCACCTTTTCCTGGTGCACTCGGAGAAAGGAAAAGGAAATCTGGGAGGGTTGAGTAGCAAGATATTGGAATTTGACGATGCGCGTGTAGTATATTCTTTGGAAAAAAAGGAGAAAGATAGAGTAGTCTATGTAGCAAATTTAGGAGAGCAATTACGCATCAGAAAGGAGTACTTATTCTCTCCCGAGAGTTATAGTATTCAATTGCATTTAACCATTGAAAACCTGAGTTCTTCCCTTCAAAGATTCACTCCTGCACTTATCTTTTCTACTCCTGTGCAGAAAGAACGCTTAAATCAGCG
The DNA here is from genome assembly GCA_003645805.1 of Candidatus Omnitrophota bacterium. GTDB lineage: Bacteria > Omnitrophota > 4484-213 > 4484-213 > 4484-213 > B17-G2. The sequence goes on along the minus strand of QNCL01000064.1, from coordinate 3,574 downwards.
TTTTGTAGCCCTATGTTTAGCCAATAGTAAACTCTCCAGAATTCCTCTTTTTAGGCTGGTTAAAAAGGGTTGGAGAGAAGATAAAGAGTTTAGATGGGTGGGGATAGAGAGGAGATATTTTGCCATTCTCCTTAAGGCTTTTAATCCTTCTTCTCTCCCTCTAAAGATAAAGGGTGTTAACGCTTACCTCTTCCCTGCTTCGCCAGAGAAAGAGAGGATATTGGTGATAGAAGCAAAGACTGAGCCTTTTGTCCTCCCTGCTCATCAGAAGGTTATGCGCAGGTTCACTTTCTATCTTGGGCCAAAGTCTTATCAAGAGTTAAGCAAGGTGGACGAAGACTTCTCTTCGGTTATAAGTTATGGGTTATTCTCTGGAATAGGCAAAATCTTGTTAGGTTTTCTTAAATTCTTCTATAGAATTGTGCATAACTATGGGGTAGCAGTTGTTTTATTAGCCCTTTTAGTAAACATCCTTCTTCAGCCCCTTAGCCTTCGGGGTTTTAAGGCTATGAAGGATATGCAAAGAATTCAACCTCACCTTGCCCGCATCCGCGAAGAGCACAAAGACAATCAGCAGAAGGTGCTGGAGGAGACAAGAAACCTTTTACGCAAACACAAGATAAACCCTATGGGGGGATGTTTCCCTTTTCTTCTTCAAATTCCGATTTTTATCGCCTTATATCAGACCTTGCTTCGTTCTCTGGAGTTGAGAGGAGCGAGATTTATTCTCTGGATTAAAGACCTTTCTCAGCCAGATAGTTTTCCTCTTCCTTTTTCTCTACCATTATTGGGAGAAAGAATAAATCTCTTGCCCATTCTAATGGCAATAGCAATGGGTTGGCAACAGAGGATAAGTACTTCCTTTCACGAAAAGAGAGAAGAGACAGAAAGGTATCAACAGGGAGTAGGGATGTTGATGCCGGCGATCTTTGCTCTTATCTTTTATAATATGCCTTCGGGCTTAGTGCTCTATTGGTTAACCAATACCTTGATAAGTATCTTCTATCAGCATCAAGTAATGAAAAAATAAGTAGTGCTATGAAGCACTGGTTAGTTGCATACACCTGCACATAATAGAGATGCAGAGAAATGTGGGTTTATCCTCAGGAGTATGAAGTAATCGTAGTAGGAGGAGGACACGCAGGTTGTGAGGCGGCTTTGGCTACCAGCCGAATGGGGCACTCTACCCTTTTACTTACCATAAACTTAGATACCATCGCCCAGATGTCTTGCAACCCTGCAATTGGAGGGTTGGCAAAAGGGCATTTGGTAAGAGAAATAGATGCTTTAGGCGGAGAAATGGCTAAGAATATAGATGCTACAGGTATTCAGTTTAGAATGTTGAATAAAAAGAAGGGTCCAGCAGTGTGGGCTCCGCGTGCACAGGCAGATAAAAAGGCTTATCAGTTTAGAATGAAGAAGGTATTGGAGGAGCAAAAGCACCTTCAAGTGAAACAGGAGATTGTAGAGGAGGTTCTCGTTTCAGGAGGAAAAGTAGAAGGTGTACTTACCCAGACCAAGACAATATATAAGGCAAAAATAGTGATATTGACTACTGGCACCTTTCTCCAAGGTCTAATCCATATTGGAGAGCTTCGGTATCCCGCAGGGCGTGCAGGAGAGTTTTCTGCTCAGAATCTTTCTGTAAGTCTGCGAAACTTAGGTTTTGAAGTCAGGCGCTTGAAGACAGGGACTCCTCCACGAGTGAATAGGCGCTCCATAGACTTCTCTCGTCTTCAAATACAGGAGGGAGATGAAGACCCTCAGCCTTTTTCTTTCTCTACCCCAAAGATTACCCAAAAGCAAATTCCCTGCTACATTACTTATACCAATGAGAGAGTGCACCAACTTATTCTACAGAACCTTTCCCGTGCCCCTCTCTACAATGGTCAGATTACCTCTACAGGACCACGCTATTGCCCTTCTATTGAAAGCAAAGTAGTGCGTTTTCCTCACAAATCCAGACATCAGATATTCTTGGAGCCTGAGGGAAGGAATACTGAAGAGATTTATCTGAACGGTTTAGCCACCAGTTTACCCATAGATATTCAGATTGCTATGCTCAAGAATATAGAAGGTTTAGAAAAAGCAGAGATGATGCGTCCTGGTTATGCTATTGAGTATGACTTTTGTCCTCCTACCCAACTTAAGCCAACCCTGGAGACAAAAAAGATAAGAAACCTTTATTTTGCCGGACAGATAAACGGAACCTCAGGTTATGAAGAAGCAGGGGCACAAGGGATTGTGGCGGGGATAAATGCGGGATTGCGCTTACAGGGAAAACCTCCTTTGGTGCTGAGACGCGATGAGGCTTATATTGGAGTGCTTATCGATGACCTGGTAACCAAAGGCACAGAAGAGCCTTATCGGATGTTTACTGCCCGTGCAGAATATCGACTCCTTCTTCGCCAGGATAATGCGGACATTCGATTAATGAAGTATGGACATAGAGTAGGTTTGGTATCTTCGGAGATTTATCTGCGAATGAAAGAGAAGGAGGCCCTGATTCAAGAGGAGATGAGACGGCTTAAGAGAGAGAAGGTAGAGGGAAGAACTTTAGCCGATATCCTGCGTCAGCCGGAGAAAAGTTATCAAGACCTTCCCCTCTCTCGTTCGCTTCCTGAGGATGTAAGAGAGCATATTGAGTTGAATATAAAGTATGAAGGATATATTAAACGCCAATTGGCGCAAGTATCTCGCTTCAGGCAATTAGAGAGCAAAACCATTCCTTCAGATTTAGATTATAGTAAAGTTAAAGGATTAAAAGCAGAGGCACAGGAGAAACTGGAGAGAATTCGTCCTCTTACCTTGGGCCAAGCCGCTCGCGTCTCCGGAGTCTCTCCTGCGGATATCTGTATTCTAATGGTTTACCTTAAATATCACCGAAAGCAATCAAAAGAGATGCACGAGTTAAAAAGAGATGGCAGTTATTCGCCCATTTAAGGGGATATTCTATAATCAAGAAAAGATAGAGATAGAAAAGGTGGTTGCTCCTCCCTATGATATTATCTGCGAGAGGGAGGTTAGGCGTTTATGTCGTCAGAGTGCCTACAATATAGTTCGGCTCATTGCCGGTCGCATTCTTCCCCTGCCTTTTGCCTGCCCAGAGAAAGACAGATACACTCAGGCAAAAGAACTCTTTTATAAATGGCTTAAAAAGGGTATACTGATAGAAGCAGATAAACCAGCCATTTATATCTACAGGCAGGACTATTCTCTTCCTTTTCCTCCTTTTGAAAAAAAATCGCGCATAGGATTTCTCTGTCTACTGAGATTAACCGAGAAAGGGAAGGGTGTGTTTCCTCATGAGGCAACCTTTTCCTTTGCGGTAAAGGATCGGCAACGTTTATTAGAGGAGTGCAAGGCTAACTTCAGCCCTATCTTTGGCCTTTATGAGGATAAAAAAGAGAGGATTAGAGAGGTGATAGAGGGCTATCTGAGGAGAAAGAGTCCAGAGATGGACTTTTATGTGGGTGAAATCCGCCATCTTCTCTGGACGATAGAAAGAGAGGAGGATATTCAAAAGGTGATAACGAGGATGAGAGGTAAACCCGTGTTTATTGCGGATGGTCAT
>QNCL01000063.1 GCA_003645805.1 Candidatus Omnitrophota bacterium | reverse complement strand
ATGGTGAATTGTTCCATCATCCTTGGATTCCTTTCTTTCGGGATTTTCTAAGGCCAATTTCACCCATTCCTCTTGGATATTACGTTCCCTCAGCATATCATAAGCATGTTCCGAAAACTCATAATTCATCATAAGCCATTTCTTCTCCCAAGGAAAGAAAAACCTAACAGGAGTATATTAAATATCTCTAATTTTGTCAAATATTTGTATAAATCCATAACCATTTCCACCCCTGGGGTGGAAATGGGAGATTTTTCAGAGAGCATTAGGTGAGATAACTTGACAAAGGCTATATCTTGTGCTACTCTCTTTTCAAATGAGAAAGGAGGAGTTGATTAACGAACTAAGGAAGAGTTTAACTGAGCCTGAAAATGCAAAAGAAGCAGTCCATTTTTTGTCCAGAATAGAACTGGAGGAATCCTTTCCTTATCTCATTTCCCTTCTTAAAGAGAAAATAAGTAAAGAAAAGAAGATGGAGATTATCCAGATATTGGGAGAAAGTAAACAGGAGCAAGTGATCCCGGTACTGGAAGAAATGCTAAAGGAAGAAGAGGCAGAAATTAGGCTTTGTGCTTTATATAGCCTGATAAAAATTCACCGTCCCCAAGTGCTTCCTATTCTAAAAGAAGCACTTGAAAATAAGCAAACAAAGAAAGTGGCTTTGCAGGGATTGGTAGAGTTAGTGGACATCCTCCCAGAGGAAGAAAGGAAAGATATCTTAAAGGTTTTTCTGAACGCCTTGTCCACTGAAGAGAGCAGAGAAGAGGCGATAAAGGGGTTAGGGAAGATGGGAGATAAATGCGCTGTCTCTCCCTTAATGGCTCTCTTTGAAAAGAGCGATGAGACTTATAAGAGATTGATTCTTAAGAGCCTGAGTGCAATAGGTGGTGAGGAGGTAAAGAACTTTCTCTTTAAGAAATTGAAGGAGGAAAAAGAAATAAAAGGAGAGATAATCAAAGAATTGGAAAAACTCTATTTTGAAGAGCAAAAAGAGGAATTTTCTATTCCCGAGATATGGTGGGAGTAATTTATGCGAATAAGGAAGTTTGCCACTATTCTATTATCTCCTCTGTACTTACCCCTTTAAACAATGGATTATCATAACCTGCAATCTTCCTTTCGGTTTGTGCGGAAAGGTCGACAAGAAAAGGTTGTTCCAATCTCCTTCCCTCACTGTCAAAGATAATCTTTACCCAGGGTGCCCTACCGGGATTTAACCTGCACACCACTGCCAGTTCGTTTGTGCTCAAGCGCACAAAGCTTCCTACCGGGTATGGACCTAACAGATGGACAAAATTCTGCACCAAGAAGGGATCAAATTGTGTCCCCGCTAACTTCAAGATGGCTTCAATGGCTTGAAAAGGAAGGAGGGGACGGCGATAGGGTCTTAGAGTAGTAAGAGCGTCATAGACATCGGCAATACTCACAACCATTGTAAATAGATTTAACCTCCTCTTTTGCCTTAATTTTGGATAGCCTCCGGAGAGATTATAATGGATATGATGTTCAAAAGCCACTATCGCAGCAAAAGGGGTTATTCCTTTTGTTTCGCGTAGAAGTTTTGCACCATTGATTGGATGCTCTCTCATTATTAATTCTTCCTCGGGGGTTAATCTGCTGGGTTTGTTAAGGATATGTTTGGGAACAAGAATCTTACCCATATCATGAAGAAAAGCAGCCACTCCTAACTCCAGGAGTTTGTCGCGAGAAAAACCCAATGCCTCTCCTTGCACTAAAGAGAGAATGCAGGTATCTACACAGTGAGTAAAGGTATAGTTGTCATAGTCTTTTATACTGCTCAGATTCAAAAATGCAAATCTATCTTTCAGGAGAGAGCGAAGGATTGCCTCCACAGTGGAGTTTACCTCCTCTGCTTCCAGCCTTCCTGTGTCCTCTATCTTCTCTATAATCTCCTTGCTTCTGTGCACATTATCCTGATAAACCTTGTGCAATACCCTCTCCTGCTCACTAACTACCTCTTCATCCTTTATCCCTGACCTCTCCTGAGTAGAAAAAATCTTCCCTATCTTTATATGCTTAACCTCCCTCTCCTGCCAGTGCTTTTGCCAGTCAGAAGAAGAGAAGCAGGAAATAAATTCCTCCACCTCCCTTCTCTCCAATCCCTTAAGAAAACTAATCCCTTCTATCCTGCGTCTCTCCATCTCCTGCTTAAAGCTCTCTATCACCCCACTCTTTTTCAAGAAAGGAATGCCGTTGGCTACCAAATCTCCTCCGATTATACTTATGTTCAAATCCCTCTCTCTTATCAGTTCCTGCAACAGACCCCCCACCTTCTCTCCTATATTCCCTAAAGCAGGATGTCCGGGGGGATAAAGCTGAAAACTCTTTAATGCCATATTCATCTCCATCAGTATCTTCTCCACCCTTTCTAAAAATAGACCTTTATCTTCCATATCCCACCTCGATCAATGCTTTTATCGCCTTAACCGTGCCTATCCTTTTCAATGCTTCTATTGCCTCCATTCTCAATACTCTCTTATTTTTCAAAAAGAACCATCTCTTCTCAATAACCCTCTTCAATTTCTCCACTGCCCTCTCATCTCCAATCCTCCCTATGTTCTCAATCACTTTTCTCTCCCATTCTATATCTTTAAAAAATATCCTTTCAGGCGCAAGAAGAGAAAGAAGAAAAGGCACTGCTTTCCTGCAAGTTCTTCTGCCCAAAGCATCCAGAGCCTCTTCTCTCAACTCCCTATACTCGTCTTCCAACTCGGCAATCAAAAAATCCTCTATCTCCTCTATCTCTTTTTCCTCTATCAGAAAAAATAATCGCTGGCGGACAGTTACAGGCGCGTTAACAAAATACTCTCCTCCCCAGCATCTGAACAAACTCAGAACGATCTCCCTCTCGGATGTGCTTCCCCCAGTTCTTTGCATTCTGCTAAGTAGCCTCTCCAGATCCTGAAAAGAGATAGCCTCCTGTAAAGCACTTACCAACTCCCTCCTCTCATAGTCCTTTCTTCCTTTAGATTCTTCTATAAAAAAGAGAAGAAGATACCTGCATTGATCATAGTCTTCTTTCTCTAAAACCTCCTTTATTCTCTCTTGCAGATAAGCAAGGATCTGAGTATATTCTTCGTAATGAGAATAAGGGAGAAGTTCAAGAAGAAAAGCATCTTCCTCTTTTAACCTTCCCACCTCTCTCCAGGCGATATGTTGAACACCTTGCGTAAAACTTTCTATTACAGCAGCAAGAGAATCGATATAGCCCTCCACCTCTTCCCCCTCTCTCAAACTCCTCTCTCGCCTTATCTCTAAGGCTTTAGAAATAAGAAGAGGAGGAAATTGACCTATCTTCTCTGAGAGTGCCTCTATAAACCTTTCTCTCTCCAAAGGGAGTCTCCCCACAAGCAATCTATTTATCTCCCTAATTCCCTGAGAGAGAAACTCTGCTTTTATATCTACCTCCCAATCCTTCTTGCTGACTTCCTCAAAAGTCCTTATCATCTCTTCTGGCTCCTGTATAGCATTTAAGAGATCAAAATAATATTCCCTTCCCTTTCTCGCCTCTCCTTTTGCTTTCTGAACAGGAGAGACTTGTTTATAGAAGAGTTTAACTGCTTTTATATGCCACAATCCCTGTTCTTTGAAAAACTCCTCTATATCCTGTTGAAGGAGAAAATCTGTATTTAATGATAGGATGCCGAAGAATATCCTTATCTCTTTCGGTTCCACTCCTGGTTGAAAACTAATTTTGCTTATCCCTCGCTGATGCAATTCTATAGCAAATTCTTCAACTATTGCGTCTTCCTCAAGAAGTATATTTCCTGCATCATAGAATAATCTATCTTGAACAACAGAAAAGGTAATCTCCTCAGAGAGAAGAAGGTTAATCCTCTGCGATAACTGGTTATATATCTGCTCACAGATAGGATGCTCAGGAGGATAAATCCTTGCTTTCCTAAAGCCCTCGCTCACCTCTCTGACTATCTGCTCTGCTATTTCACTCTTTATCATCCCTTTACAAAATTCTCTCCTCTTAACTCCTCTATAAAACTCAGCACTCTCTTCAGCAAATCTCTCCTTCCCAAGTTTT
>QNCL01000062.1 GCA_003645805.1 Candidatus Omnitrophota bacterium | reverse complement strand
TTCCTCAGAGAAGGTTATGCAAACGAAATGAGTATTTCTTTGCAGGACTTCCTTTTTCTCCTCAGACTATAGATAATTTACTAAGAAAAGGAGTGAAGTTTATAAAAGGAAAGATTTTTTTAGAAGAGAAGAGAAGAGAAGGGGAGGCAGAGAAGGTAGAAAAAGGGGAAGTAGTTTTGAGAGAGGGGGTGTTGGAGAAGATATGGAAGGCTTTCAGGAGAGAGTTTGAGCAAAGGAATGTCAGCAAACAGGAGTTGAAAAGATTGATTCTTTCGGCTAAAGAAGTAAAGGATAGATACTTTTTTATCTCTAAAAAAGGAAAAGTGGTAGAGGGAGTAGCAAGGTATGTAGGAGAGGGAAATTATAAAGTAAATGGAACTCTTGCCAAGAAAATAAGATTTTTCTTAAACTCTACTCCCAAAGGACGACTTTATGTATTTACTAATCAAGATAAAGAGGTGCTCGCCGCCTATTTTGCTGATTTTGAAGAAATAGAAACCTTTGCCTTTGGAGATAAAAAAGGAGAGAAGTATCCTCCTACCTTGATAGACTTCTTAAAAAAATATAATAAGAGATTCTTAAGCCAGATAAGAACTGATAAACGAAGAATACCCCTTCTTATCCGTCATATAAAACTCTTCTCCAAGAAAGATAGAGGCTATACTATTCTAACCAAGATAAAACCTTATTCTGCAGAAAAATGGATATACAACAGCGGGAAGATAAAATTGGAAGGAAAGACCTATGAGTTTCTCCGAATGGTGAATAAAGATGGGATCTCGCGGATAGCGGTTTTACCCTTTTCTTCTGAGGGAGAGATAGAAACAGCCAGCGCCCAGGTGATATTTTTGCCAGATAAGAGTTCTGGAGAGATAGGAGTGGAGGATCCGCGGGTGGTGGTAATAAAGGATAAAGGGAAGGAGAAGATAGTAATGGGCTATACCGCCTTGGGCAGAGATGGCTACTGGGCAGGTTTAGCCGAGATAAGCAAGGAGGATTTTCTCAATAAGAGATGGGACAGATGGAAACGCTATAGCCCTCTTCTTCCCAAGAAAAAGATAAAAGGAGTATTTGTGTGGCAGAGTCCTGAGGGAGGGTTTATCCTTTTTGGAAGAGATGTGCCTGCAGGAGATAGAAAAATACCTTCCTTAGGAAGAGTAATGCATTATTCAGAAGAGAAAGAGAGTTTAAGCGCCCTTATACATTCGCTTCAGGAAGGAAATAATACCCTCTCTCATACTTTTCTTTCTCCTCCCAATGATTGGAGTTATGGGTGTCCTGGGGCGCCTCTTATCAAATTAGGAAATGGATATTACCTTAACCTCTTCCACTGTGCCCAAGTAAGAAGAGTGAAAATGGATGTTTATGCTTTCAAGTCAAGAGGGAAGGTATACAAAATTGCCTTAGGAGATGGAATATTAGCGTGGGAGGAAAGAGGAGTTTGGAAGGAGAGCAGAGATATTCGTATTCAAGGGAGATTGAAGGTAGAGCCTATAAACGGAGATGAGGATTGGAGTAGAGTCGTTTATAGCATAGAAGGATTTGACGGAGGGCGCTCTTGCTTAAAGGTAGAGGTCTACTGGGGAAGGGGCAATGGAGAGGTGCGTAGAATCTTGCTGGATAATGAGGAGGTAGAGTTTAGGAAGATAGAAGCAGAAAAGGAGATAGATAAATTTTTCTACAGCCTTTGGATTAGTGTGCTTAAATGGGAAGGGAAAGGAAAGGGCTTCAGGGTGGTTTACCAAACTGATAAACCTTTTCTTGATGCCCAGAAACTTCCCAGATTTGCCCGTTATGGCCAGGTGCCTTATATAGTCTACTGCACAGGAGCAATGCTTTCTGAGGATAAACAGAGGTTAATCGCTTCTATTGGTATTGCAGATAGAGAGATTTGGGTAATAGAGAAGCCTCTTTCCTCTCTCCTTCCTGTTAATCTACTTCAGGAAGTGAGAAGGGGAGAAGGAGATAGGAAGAAAGCAAAGGAGAGAAAAAAGAAACAAGGAGTAAAACAGGGTGGGTTAGTCCAGAGAGAACGAAAGATAAGATTTTTCCCCAGACCAAAGGCAATAAAGATAGGGCAGAGAATTAGCCATCTTCTTTCCCAGATGAAGAGAGAGGTGCTAAAAAAGAGATTCTGGAAGGAAGATCTGTGGACTTTCTCCGAGTATCCAGAGAAATTTAAATTGGTTGATGGGGTAAGAGTTGCGATAAGTGTAATGATAGTTTTTCTAACTTTTCTTACCCAAAATCCTCTATGGTTTGCTCTGATCTTTACACTCTTCTGGAATTTAGTACCTACTGTGCGCAGTATAATCTCAGATAAACTTCCTCACTATCACTTTAATCTAAAGCATTACTTTTCCCGTCGATATATCAATCCCCAGAAGAATAGTGGTGTTCTGCTTCAAAACGCTATTGGTTTACCTGTGTTTGCGCTTATTCTTTCTTTTGTTTTTTATTGCCTTAGCCCATTTAGCGGTTGGACATGGGTACTGCTTAATACCTTTATAATGGCGAATATTGGCCAGTTATACAATAGTTTGTGGCGAACAAGGCGATATGAGTCCAACAAGCATAAAGATGTGCGCAGACTGGAGTTTGTTAGAAGTCTTATTCTAAACTTCTTCAGCAGTTATACAGTGCAATTTGCTCCTTATGCTTTCCTTTATCTAAGCCCGTGGTATTATTTGATTATTCGCAAATGTCTCTCTGAAATAAGTCATCTATTAGTAGATGTATATCTGAATTTCAGGTCTTACAACCTGAGAGAAGATCTCAGTATCGCTACTCCTTTCCCTTGTTTGAAAATCTATGAGCAGGGCGAGGTGAGAAATATCAAGTTAAAAGAGTTTTTTGAGAAGTGGAGGAGAAGAGAAAGACCATCTGGAGATTTATTAAATACAATAAAAGGACTGAGGGAGAATGTAGAGAAGGTTTTTGGTCCTCTCTCCAGTCCTGAGGAACTAAAGAAGTTTGTGGCTATATTAGATAAAGGTAGAGAGGTTTATAGCCTTAAGGAGGAGGAGATAGATGGAATAATAGAGGATTTGCCCGATAATAAAGATTTGAAACTAATCTATTACAAGCTTCTGGCGCATAAGAGATATAAAACTAAAAGAGAGATATTCGCTCTTGCCTGTTTTCTCACCTTGCCCCCTCAGGATATTGATTTCTGGGAAAGGAGATTGAAGCCAGAGATGTTTAGCAGACAAGAACCTCTTTCGATAGTGCTGGATATCGAAGAGGCAAAGAAAAGGGGGTTGGATGAGCACCTGCTAAACAAAGGGATTTTTGTAGACAAGTTGACAGGGGTAAAGATCATTCTATATGACAGAAACAAAAAGTGGGATGGGCTGAGGCTTCTCTTGAAGATTCTTAAGGCAAGGACACAAATGGAGATATTCAACAAAGTTTACCAGAGGCTTTCCAGAGAAAAGGAGTTTGGGAGAAAGATTGTAAGGTTTCTTTCGGAATGGTATAGGATTAAACCGCCTGATGAGTGGAGCAGGAAGATGTATACATTGATTGATGGGTGGAGACAGGCGTTGATGCTGGAGTATTTAGGGAGGATAGCGAGCCTGGATAAGAACCTGGTAAGGAGATTCAGAGAAATTTATCCCTTTCTTAGCGAAAGGCAAGGATTCAATTCTTCTCATATCCATAGATTTATCTTCTACTCTGCGGTTAAAGATTTGTTTAAGAAGAGGATAAACAGATATAGAAGGATCCTTAACCTGGAGGAGATTCTCCTTGAGCATATTGCGCAGGCAAGATTGGATGCTAATCCGTGGTGGGCGATATCAGAGGAAAGTAGAGCAAAGATAGAAAAACTCCCCGTCCCCTCCAGAATATCCGCACTTATAGATCTCCTTCTTCAGCCTAAAGTTAGCCTTTCTGTGCTTGCTCTTTTGCTCCTTATTATTGGAGTATATAAACAGGATATGCTTCTTTTCTCTCTTCCGATAATGGGTATGCTCACCACTTCCTCTTTTTCTAAGGAGGGCAGGAAGAGAACTAAGGAGCCCTCAGGAGAAAGGAAGGCTATTATCGCGAGGATAGAGAGAGGATATCGTTCCAGAGCCTCTCTGTCTAAGAAGATAGAGTATTGGGAGAAAAGGCTATTTTTATCTACGGATGACCTGTGGAGAATGGT
>QNCL01000061.1 GCA_003645805.1 Candidatus Omnitrophota bacterium | reverse complement strand
GGGATTAGTGCCAAAGGAGATGTGCCTGCAATATCTGTTTATTCCCATCGAGCGGATAGGTGATGTTTTAAATGTGGCTATAGCCGATCCTTTTAATAAAAAGGCGATAGAGGCTATTCAGAAAAGCGTGCCTTATAAGGTAGTCTATACTATCTCAACAAAAACAGATATAGAGAAAAGGGTGATAAGGGAAATGAGATAGGAATTTAGCACTATAAAGAGGAGAGATGCAAGGAGAAAGACAACGAAGTAAACGGTTTAGATGTAGACTGAGGATAAGGAAAGGGAGGGTATAAAATAGGGAGGATAAGAAAGAGATTTCTTTCCTCAAGTCCAGATGCCTAAATTTAGTTACACCGCCAAAAACCTTCAGGCTCAGACTGTTAGCGGAGTGGTAGAGGCTGAAAACGCAGAGGCAGTTGCCAGAGAACTGAAGAAGAGGAATCTTGCCATAATTTCCATTACCGAGGAGAAGGAAAAGGAATTTGAGAGAAAAGGGGGGAAGATAAAGGTTAGAGAAATGGTAGTTTTCTCCCGCCAACTTTCTACCCTTATTAATGCAGGTATCTCTCTGGTGGCAAGTTTAAATATTCTTTATAGCCAGTTTGAGAGCGAGAAGATGCGCAGAATTATTGCTAATATAAGAAGTGATATTGAAGCAGGAACTAGTTTGTCCAGTTCTTTTGCCAAATACTCTCATATCTTTCCTCCCATCTTCAGTAATATGATCAAAGCCGGAGAAACAAGCGGTAGCTTGGACGAGATCCTCAATCGCTTAGCCGAGTATTTAGAGAGAACAGAAAATCTTAAACGAAAGGTGAAATCTGCGCTTACCTATCCCGTGCTGGTAGTAGTTATGGCTGCCGTTATTGTCTCTTTCCTGATGCTTAAGGTTGTTCCTGCTTTCAAGAGTATCTTTGAAGGTCTGGGCGGGACACTACCTTTGCTTACCCGTGTTCTGATCAAAACGAGTGATGTAGGTGTGCAGATGTTTCCTTTCTTTTTGATCTTAGGTGTGCTCGTTTTTATCGGCTTTATTCGTTTTATCCACACAGAGAACGGAAGAATGGCTTACGACCGCTTTAAACTAAGATTACCTTTATTTGGTTCTATCATTAAGAAAATAACCATTGGAAGGGTAATGAGCACTTTAGCCACCTTATTAAAAAGCGGAGTGGATATCCTGGAAGCGCTGGAGATTGCGAGCAAAGTAGCAGGAAATAAGGTAGTGGAGGAGGCGGTAAAGCAAACAAAACAAGGGGTGAGAACGGGAGAGAGTATCGCAGAGCCAATGGAAAGAACCGGAGAGTTTGCCCCCTTTGTAGTAAAGATGATTGCCGTAGGAGAGCAGGCAGGAGAGTTGGAGGAGATGCTGACAAAGATCTCAGATTACTATGAAGCAGAGGTCAATGAAACCCTTTCTTCCCTTACCTCGATGATGGAACCGGTAATCATCGCTTTTCTGGGTGTAACCATCGGTTTTATTGTGGTGGCGATGTACCTGCCTATATTTAAGGTAACCCAGTTGGTGGTAAGATAGAAGAAGGAAGAAGATTTTTTAAACAAGGGAGAGAGATGAAAGAGAGAGGTATTACCCTGATAGAGGTTATTTTTGCTACCACTCTTTTGCTTGCGTTGTTAGCCGGTTTGCTGAGTTTGGTTCTCTATTGTTCCAACCTGCAAGAGACCTCCAGAAATATTAGTATCGCCTTAAACGAAGCGCGGGCAAAGATAGAGGAAATAAAAAGCACTACCTTTTCCCAGATAGTAAGCGACTATAATGCCAAGGTTTTTTCTCTTTCTTCCCTCCCCGGTCCGGGAGTTATGCGCACAGAAGCAAGTTATGTCTCAGGAAGCGGAAATAATCTGATTGATGTGCGTGTGGTAGTTTGCTGGAAAGAAAAGGGAAGGGTTATCGGGGAGGATAGCAATCTGAATGGGGTTTTAGACGCAGGCGAGGATAGTAATGGTAATGGACGCTTAGACTCTCCTGTAGAGTTGAGCACAAGTATAGCCAATAGATAAAAACCTACTCTAAGAGAAGAGGGATAGTGAAAAAGGCATATCAACTTGTAGAAGTTCTGATTACCCTTTCTCTGTTTACTATCTTCTGCGGAGCGGTTTTTGCTATCCTTGGCACTGGCCAGAGGTCTTGGACGCTTGTTTCTTTGAAACAGGAACTAAGCGCTCAAGCAGACCAGGGAATGAGATTGATGCTGAGAGAGTTATATCTTACCAGCGTATCTCAGATACAGATCTCCCCAACAGGAGAGGAGATTACCTTTCAACTGCCTATAGGTTATAGCACAAGTGGGGATTTGAAGTGGGGAGTAGGAGGTCAGGAGGGATGGGAAATTAGGTATCTGGTAAGTGGACAGAGATTGCTCAGGAGGGTTCTGGACATAAACGCTACTGTGCAGGAGGAGGGGGTGCTGGCTAATAACATAAGTAATCTAAGTTTCTCTCTCTCAGGAAGGAGACTGGATATTAGTTTAGTGGCGGCTAAGAGTGCTCCTCGCACAGGCGAGGTTCTTTCTGTGCCTCTATCCTCTTCTATAACTCTCCGTAACTGAGCAAACCTTAAAGAGAATCTTGAATCCCTTTCTTAGGTTATGGTATATTTGAGGTAGGAGGAAGAAGATGGGGAAGAGAGGGGTGGTTTTAATTACTGTATTGCTGGTAGCGGTAGTTTTGTTTATCCTTAGCGGGGCATATATGGGAAGTTCTATTTCCTATGCACGCATAGTGGAGAGAGAAAGGGAGAGATTGAAAGACTTCTACCTGGCAGAGAAAGGTATAGAGTATGCCTATATAGAGGCGCAGAATCACGGCTGGAGTTGGTATACCCATACCGTAGATGCTACCAATACCTTAAACATTCAAGGAAATCCAGGAGTGAGCCTTGCAGGATCCATCTATAACTCCACCAGCGGTTGTTATGAAGTTAGCACCCCAAACGGATTAGTAGAGGTAAAGACCTATGAAGACCCTGACCACTCGGGAGAGATCTGGGTGCTTAGCCGTTCAGGAGACAAACTTGTTCGCTATAAGATAACCCAGCGATCTTTGTATCAGTATTTTCTATTCTGGGCATGGGATTTTTATTTAGATATAAGTTATCATGGAAAGACTATAGATGGAAATCCCATAGGGAGATTCCATACGGAAGGAAATCTTCTTTTAGAAGGAGGTATTTTGGAGAACTTTGATGAGATAAGTTGCTCAGGGGATATTCGCTATTCGGATATCAAGTATAGAGCTCCCCTAACCTGGGATAAGTATAAGTGGAGCGAGAGCCTTAAGAATTTGGTAAGCACCACAGATGCTCCAGATGGTCTTGCTCCTATAGAGAGGTTAAGATGGCCTGATTATCGCTTTGTGTTTATCGTCTCACCAAGTGATTATGACGCTGATCTGAAAACCTATCGCGGGCAGTTTCACGATAAAAGTATACACTTCTACGGACAGGATGTGACCGATGATTGGAGTTTAGATTTGGCTTGGAACAGAAAACCTATTACCACCTCCGGCTGGGCAAAGGTAAAGATAGGCGATACTACAACCCCTATCCCCAAAAAACTCTCCGATGCCTACTCTCCTCCTTCCTGGAACTGGACAAAATATGATTCCCCTAAAAAAGCAGGAGAGAAGGGAGTAAGGTTTGCCCTGATCTACGATGATAAGGTAGTAGCAGATTGGGACAGTCTTTCTAAGGACAAACAAAAGGAAATGAAATATGAAGCCTTCAAATGGTTGGTAAGTATGGAGGAAGGGGAAGGCGAGTATGGTGTTTCTGAAGAGGAGTGGCTTTCTTCAGGGATAGGGGATGATGGACACTGGATGGATAAGGAAAATGACAAAGTGACCCTCTTGAGTATTGAGAAGGAGCAGGAGGATGATGGGGCAGTAGAATGGGGTCCAGGGAAAGGAGTGAGGAAGAGCACAGGAGCGATTGTTTCTGAAGGAGATGACACAGGAGGTTATGATAAAGGGTTATTCAACCTTACCGAATATGATATCTATAACTTTGTGAAGGACTATGAAGAAGATGGGGACAAAGCCCAGTTGGAAAGTGATATAAAAACCAAGTTAGATAGTTTAGGGGAGATTAATTCAGATAAGAAGGCAAAAATCATAAGGCAATGGATTGTAGGAGAAGGAGGTTATGCAGGACTTAAGGATACCAACGGGTTCTTCGACTGGTGGAGAGAAAGAGACTACCATCATAAGACAAACCTTGATACTGACGGAACAGTTAAGCACTTCCCCTCAGATACCGATACTGTACCTGCTTATGAGCGAATATTCTGGGAG
>QNCL01000060.1 GCA_003645805.1 Candidatus Omnitrophota bacterium | reverse complement strand
GAGGAGAAGGATGATTATGAGGTATTTCCTGTAGGTTTGCGTTTAGGTTTTAATACCGAGTCTTTATTCCAGAATATAGAAATGGAAGAAGGTTTGAGGAGGCTGATGAGTGAGGATCTGGAGTTGGTAGTAGAGCCTTATATTGCCGGTATTAACTCACCCGAGTCTAATTTTGAATGTGGTACGGGGTTGCTGATAAGATTATTGCACAGGTTTAATAGACTTGCGCCCTTTATAGAAATAGGCACAGGAGTTCAGTATACCACACAACATACTCGCGAGGAAGGAACCCAGTTATGTTTTCAACTGCAAGGAGGTGGAGGGATTTATTATTTCTTCAAGAAGGATAAGGCAATTAGTTTCACCTATAGATTTAGACACTTCTCTAATGCAGGAACAAAGAACCCCAACACAGGTATAGATGTTCATTGTTTCTTGATAGGATTGTCCTATTTCTTTAATTGATTAAAGGAGGTAGGTTTGCAGAAGTGGATTGGCACAGATGAATCAGGTAAAGGAGATTACTTTGGTCCTCTGGTGATTGCAGGGATTCTACTAACCAGCAAGGATAAGAATAAACTATTAAGATTGGGAGTAAAGGATAGCAAGCTTCTTTCGAATAAAAGGGTTAGAGAGTTATCAGAGAAAGTTAAAGGTTTTTGTGTGTATTCAGTAGTGGTTATCAACCCTCCTCGCTACAATCAATTAATCTCCAGAATGCATAGTCTCAATCGCCTTCTCGCCTGGGGGCACGCACGAGTAATAGAGAATATCCTGGAAAAGGAGGATTGTGAATATGCTATCTCCGATAAATTTGGAGATGAGCACTACATCCTTGATGCCTTGTTAAGAAGAGGCAGAAAGATAAAGTTGCAACAGATGCCCAAAGCAGAGAGCGATATTGGGGTTGCTTGTGCCTCTATTTTAGCCCGTTCAGAGTTTATAAGGAGAATAGAGCAGTTATCTTCTACTTATGGTCTTACCTTGCCACGAGGGGCTTCAGAGAAGGTGGTTATTGCCGGTAGAGAGTTTATTAAAAGATATGGGAAGGAGAGGCTGGGAGAGGTGGCAAAGATACATTTCAAGACAACATCTAAACTGGTTGGAGGTTGATATCTTCCAGAAAGTAAGCGAGCGATGAAGAGAGCAAGAAGGAAGTTTTTTATTTTTCTGTTGTTTGTTTTTCTCGGTTTAACCGCCTTTTACTTCTTCTATCTTTCTCCCCGCTATACCGTCCCTATCCTTATGTATCACCGCTTTGGATATGAGGAAAACAATACCCTTTTTGTTAGCCCGGAGAATTTTATGCGTCAGATGGCTTATTTAAAAAAAAGGGGGTATAGAGTAATTTCTTTAGAGGAACTGGTTAAGGGACTGAAGAAGGGGAAGAGGTTTAAGCACAAGACAGTGGTAATTACCATAGATGATGGCTATAAAGATAATTATATCTATGCCTATCCCGTGCTGAGAAAATATCATTTCCCCGCTACTATTTTTCTTATCGCAGACTTTATAGGTAAAAAGGAAGAGTTTATGAACTGGAAGCAGGTAAACACCCTTGTTCATAGCAACATTATATCTATCGGTGGACATACCAGAGTGCATTCCTATCTTCCTGAGATTAAAGAAAAAGAAAGGTTGTGGGAGGAGATAAGTGGATGTAAGAGGGTTATAGAGGAGAGGATAAATAGGAAGATTAACTACTTTTGTTATCCCACAGGGGGATTTAATGAGCAGATAAAAGCGATGGTGAGGAGAGCGGGATATAAGGGTGCTTGTACTACTAATAGAGGAGAAGGGAGAGATGTTTATGAGTTGAGAAGGATTAAGATAACCAATTCAGATATGAATAAGCCCTTTAATTTCTGGGCTAAACTTTCAGGCTACTACTACCTGTTCAGAAGGAAGAAAGCGAGTGAGTGAGAAAACTTTTTCTTCTTCCGTTTCCTCTTTCCATATTTGCTCTATTCTCTCAAGCAGAGAACGGTCTTGTTCAGGATTGCCTTTTATAGTCAGGAGGTCTCCAATCATTAAGCCATTCATCCCTGCCATAAAGAGCAAGGGAAGGAGTTCGGGTTTTATTGTGGAACGGCAGGCGAGAATGAGTTGTTTGTCTTTACAGATAAGACGAAATATACTCACTGTCTTTAATACCTCAGCGAGAGAAACTGGAGAGAGCGAGGCAAGAGGGGTGCCTTGGCGCGGGAGAAGAACATTAAAGGGGATTCCGTGCACTTGAAGCCTATTTAAGGTCCTGGCGACCTCAATACGGTCATCTTCTCTTTCCCCCATTCCCATCAGAATTCCGCTACAAACCTCCAATCCTACCTCCTTTGCCCATTCTATAGTTCTTAGTTTATCCGCAAAGGTGTGGGTTCTGCAGATATAAGGGAAGAACCTCTCAGAGGTTTCCAAATTGCAATGGTATCTATCAAGCCCTGCTTGTTTGAGAAGAAGAAGTTCTGATCTGTCTACTACTCCCAAGGAGGCGCAAAGCCTGATCCCTTTTACTTCTCTTTTGATATACTGAATAGCCTCGCATATCTTTTCTATCTCTTTCCTGGATGCCTTCCTTCCAGTAATGACGATGCTAAAACGCATTGCTCCCATTCTTTGAGAAATCTCTGCCTTCTCCTTTATTTCTTCTTTGCTTTTAAGAGGATAGAGAGAGACTTGAGCAGTGGAGGATTTTGAGAAGACACAGAATTTGCAGTCTTCCGAGCAAGGAAGAGATTTAGCGTTTATTATGGCACAGGTATACAGACTATTTCCTGCTCTTCTCTCTCGTTGTTTATTAGCCAGCGCAATCAACTTAACTATACCGATTTTATTCCATATTTTGTTTTGAAGGCTCATTTTTTAGGGATACGGATAATGAGTACATCTCCTTTTATCTCTGTCTTCACCCCTTTGGTGTCTGCATCAGGAGGTAAAGGGATAGTGCGAGAGAAGAAATTATAGGAGTGAGAAGCATAGGATTTCCAGCCATATCTTCCCTCTTTTTTTTCCGAGACCCTCTGAGAACGCTCTCCTGAAATAGTAAGGGAGTGTTCGTTAATCTCCACATTTATCTTGTTCTTATCCATATCTTTGATGTCAAGTTTTATAATATACTCATCTTTTCTTCTCTCCAGATGAAGATTTGGTTCGTAGAAGATAGAGGTATTGAACATCCCCATTTCCTCTTTCCAGTTTTGTTCAAAGATCTCTCGCAACATCTGATTCATCTTCTTGTGTATTCTTTCCATTTCATAGAAGGGATCCCATTTTTCTTTATAGAAAGGAGAAGGGAGGAATTTAGGTAAGGTTTGTTTTGGATAAGAAGATATATTTCTTTTCTGTCTCAGGATTAGATTCTGATTGTTTCTATATCTCTCAAGGACCTTTTTTACTTTTTCTACAGGGATAGCAAAACCAATGCTCTGAGAGTTCTGCACCACCGCCACATTAATTCCTATTAGTTCTCCATCAAGATTTAGCAGAGCTCCCCCACTGTTTCCCGGGTTAATGGGCGCATCTGTTTGCAATAAGTCATTAAACACCACTTCCCCGCTCGAGGAATAAATGGTTCGGTTTCTCCCGCTGATTATTCCCGCAGTTACAGAGTTCTCCAACCCCAGAGGATTGCCGATAGCCACCACCGTCTCTCCGATAAGAAGGTCATCAGTGCGTCCAAGTTTTACCTCCTTAAGAGGCTCAGGAGGGTCTATCTTTATTATCGCCAAGTCTTCATTAGCATCCTCATAGACAACCTTTCCTTCAACAGACTTTCCATCCTTTAGGATAACAAATAGAGTGGTTGCCATATTGACCACATGGGCATTGGTTACTATAAGACCTTTTCTGTCCACAATCACCCCTGAGCCCACGCTTTTTAGTTTTAGAGTGCGGAAAGGTGCATAGGAATTAAAAAATTGTTTGAAGAAGAGATCAAATTCATTACCATACTCCCCCCAGGAGGGAATCTCGCGCAGAAATACAATTCGCTCGGTGCTGATATTTACCACTGCATCCGCATTCTTCTGCACTACCTTGACAATAGGTGTTTCACGGTAACTGAGTTTACTCGCCAAAACAGAAGAAGAAAGAAAGAAAAGGATAAAAAGGGCAAGAAGAATAGATAATCTCTTGCTTCTCATTTTTGAATTTGGAAGAAGCTTCACTTCCTCCAAACGCTCTCTTTACAGGTTTTTTTGCTTAGAAAGTAAACAAGGTTCTATAATATTGAAATATAATCTTGAGAGATTTGATAAACAAGATTGTTATCAGATAAAAGGATATTAAAACAGCAAAGGTACCGATGACCTTTGCCTTTTTCTTAAGATATGGATTAAACCAGATCAGAGGAAGGACAAAAGGACCTACACACAGAAAGATGATTATTAACCCCCAG
>QNCL01000059.1 GCA_003645805.1 Candidatus Omnitrophota bacterium | reverse complement strand
GATAAAGCAAGCCCAGAGAAGAGGAGTAATCTCAAAGTTAGTTTCTTATTCTCCTTCAGAAGCAGATGCCTGGAGGGAAAGGGTGGTAAGAAGGTTTGCAAAGGCAGTGGAGGCAAATCTAAGGAAGGAAGGAGTAGAGGTGATTAAGGGTCTTGCCTTTATTGACACTCCCCATAGAGTGATAGTAGAGGAAGAGGGAGGAGGAAAGAGAGTTCTGGAAGGCAGGAATGTAGTTATTGCCAGTGGTTCTTCGGCTATTAGACCCTCTTCTATTGCTCAGGATGGAGAGGTTTCTACCAGCAAGGAAGTATTTGAGTGGAGGAAGGTGCCCCAGAGTTTAGCGGTTATTGGAGGAGGGTATATCGGTGCTGAGTTTGCCTGCGTATTTAATGCCTTAGGAGCAGAGGTCTATCTGATAGAGAAACTCGAGCGGATTTTAGCCACTGAGGAGGAAGAGGTTTCCCGGGAGATTGAAGGAATTATGAGCAAAAGGGGTGTGCATATCTTTACAGAAACAACACTAACAAAGATGGAGAAGAAAGAAGGGAAGGTTTATCTACGGATTCTTGAGAAGGGGAAAGTAAGAGAGATAGAGGTGGAGAGGGTGTTGTTAGCCGTAGGAAGGCAGGCGAGGTTTGATGCTCATTCTTTAGAAAGGATAGGAGTTGAGTTTGATGAGAAGGGGATAAAGACAGATCTGAGAATGAGGACAAACATTGAAGGAATATATGCGATAGGGGATGTAACCGGAAGGTTTATGTTGGCTAATGTTGCTTGTAAGGAAGGGATTGTTGCTGCAGAGAATATTATGGGCAAAGAAAGAGAGATAGACTACTCTAATATTCCCAATTGTATCTTTACTATTCCCGAGATAGCCAGTGTAGGGAAGAGGGAAGGCAGAAGTGGTAAAGCCTTCTTTAGCGCTAATGCTAAAGCAAATGCTCAGGGAGAGACAGAGGGATGGGTGAAGGTCTATGTGCATAACCAGCGTTTTGTGGGTGCATCTGTTATCGGTCCTGAAGCCTCAAGTTTAATCGTTATTCTTCAACTGTTCTTGGGAGAGAGAATAGAGAGGATCAGAGAAGCGATTATTCCTCATCCCAGTTTTCCCGAAGTCATCTGGGAGGCAATTGCCCAGGTAGATAAGTAAAAGTTTCTTTTTAGGGTAAAAGGGTAAGTCTATAAGGAAGAGGTGGAAGATGAATGTTCCTGAGAACTTGCTTTATACAAAAGAACACGAATGGGCAAGAGTAGAAGGCAATCTTGCCTATGTAGGGATTACCGATTATGCCCAATCTTCCCTGGGAGAAATTGTATTTGTGGAGTGTCCAAAGATAGGGAAGAGGTGCGAGCAGTTTAAGCAATTTGCTACTATAGAATCAGTGAAGTCTGCTTCAGACCTCTTTGCTCCCTTCTCAGGGAGAATAGTTAAGGTGAACGAACAGATACAGAGGACACCCGAGATAATCAATCAATCTCCTTATGAGCAAGGCTGGTTAGTGGTGATTGAAATTGAAGATGAGAAGGAAAAAGAGAATCTTTTAAGCAGTTCTGCCTATAAGGAGTATATAAAGGCTCTTTCTGATTGAGCAATTTTAATCTGCCTTTTGCAGATAATTAAACAAACTCTCTCAATAATGCAGAAAGTTTGGCGGTTCCTTCCCTTTGCTTACTACCATCCTTATACTAATATGGCTATTGACGAAGTTATCCTTGAGGCTTATAAAGCAGGTTTTGTCCCTCCCACCTTTAGAGTCTATGGATGGAGGCCTGCAGGGATTTCCATAGGATATTTTCAAAAAGCGGAGGAGATTTTGGATATCTCTGCCTGCCGGAGAAAAGGAATTCCTTTTGTGCGCAGAATTAGCGCAGGGCAGATGGTCTTTCACTCTCAGGATGTCTGCTATGCTCTTGTTTGCTCTAAAGACGACCTCTGTCTCTCCAATTCAGTAAAGGAGAGTTTTAAGCAAATTTCCAGATTTCTTATAAACGCCTATCGTTCTTTAGGATTGGAAACAGATTTCTTTTTAGAAAAGGAAACAGGAAACAAGCATTCTCCCTTTTGTTTTGCTTTTTCTCGGGAGTTTGATATAGCATTTCAGGGGAGAAAATTAGGAGGAAGCGCTCAGAGGAGGAAAGGGGATGTGGTTTTCCAGCACGGCTCTATCCCTCTCCGTCTGAAGGTGGAAAAACTCGCTCCTCTTCTGCGCAAGGGGATAAGCATAGAGAGTAAGGCTCTCGGATTAGAGGAAGCGTTAGGGAGACCTATCTCCTTCAACGAATTTGCTCGGTTAATCACCGAAAGTTTTAAGTGCACCTTTTCCTTAAGATTTAAGACCGCGGGGCTTACTCCAAGGGAGAAGAGGGAAGTGAGATTAGCAGTTAAGAGATATGAGAAAGCCGCTCTGGTTAAATAAAAGAGTTGATTTTAAGAAGACGGAAAGAATGAACTTTCTACTCAATGATTTGCGCCTATCTACTATTTGTAAGGAGGCTAAGTGTCCAAATATATCCGATTGCTTCTCTCAAGGGGTTGCTTCTTTCCTGATTCTGGGGAGAGTATGCACAAGGGATTGTCAGTTTTGTGCTCTGAGGAAAGGACACGCAGAAGATATAGATTTAGAGGAAGGAAAAAGGATAGCAGAGGCGGTAAGAAGATTAGCATTAAAGTATGTGGTGATTACCAGTGTAAGTAGAGATGATCTTGCCGATGGAGGGGCAGAGGTATTTGCGAACACGATAAGAGAGATATATAAGGTAAACAGGGAGATATTAATAGAGGTGCTTACTCCTGATTTTAAAGGAGAAGAGAAGGCAATAGAAAAGGTGGTAAGAGCAAAGCCAAAGGTTTTTGCCCATAATCTGGAAACTGTTCCAGGTTTATATTCAGTAGTTAGAAAAGGAGCAGATTATCAACGCTCTTTGCACTTGCTTGAGCAGGTAAAGAAAAGCAATAGGGAGATATATACTAAATCAGGAATTATGCTCGGATTAGGGGAGAAGGAAGAGGAGGTTATAAAGGTATTTACTGACTTACGCAAGGCAGGTTGTGATTTCTTAAGCATAGGGCAGTATCTACCTCCCAGCAGTAAGCATTTTAAGGTGAGAGAGTATGTGAATCCGGGGAGGTTTTTGTTCTATAAAAGAAAGGCTCAAGAATTGGGATTTCTTTATGTAGAAAGCGGTCCTTATGTGCGCACTTCATATCTGGCACATAGGTATATTCAATCTGCTATCGGAGAACTTAAAGATTGACATAAAGGATAAGCAGGTGTATTCTATAGGCAAGATTTGTTCTTTCTTTTTAGTTCCTGACCTCTCCTTCATTCCCCTCTTAGATTAACAAAACAGCAGGACAAGATGAATATCATAAGCAGAACGAGATATGTGAGCGTAGAGAGGATGCGGGAGATAGATAAATGTGCCCAGAAGGAGTTTTGTATTCCCGCGCTTGTGCTGATGGAGAATGCCGGGTATAAAGTATATCAGGTTGCTCAGCAGATGCTCTCCTCAGCAAAAAGAAAGAGGGTGGTTTGTGTGTGTGGGAAAGGAAATAATGCGGGAGATGGATTTGTGTGTGTTAGACATCTGCTAAACGCAGGAATAAATACAGAGGTTTTTCTACTACCAGAACCCCGAGAGTTGAAAGGAGAGGCGAGGCTTAATTATAGAATATTGGAGAGGATGAGCAAGGCAATCAGGGTTATAAAGAGCGATAAGGATTTCTTACTTCTTGAGCATAGGGCAAAGAAATCCTCTCTTTTAATAGATGCAATATTTGGAATCGGGCTTTCCGGGGAGGTTAAGGAAGCCTATAAAAAAGCAATCAAGATAATGAATGAAAGCGGAAAACCCATCTTGGCTATAGATATTCCTTCAGGTTTGGATGCCAATACCGGTAGAATACTTGGTCTTTCCATAAAAGCCACAAAGACCGTTACCTTTGCTCTTCCCAAGATAGGGTTTATTAGGAGAGATGGTCCTTCTTGCACAGGAGAGGTAATTACGGTGGATATCTCTATTCCCAAAGTTTTATTAAAATGAGAAAGAGATGGAAGTTTTTGAAGCCATTAGAAAAAGAGCAAGTGTGCGCGAATACCTCTCCAAGCCTGTAGAGAGGGAGTTATTGGAGAAGTTAATAGATGCAGGAAGGCGAGCCCCTACTGCCAGAGGCTTAGAGCCCTGGGAGTTTATAGTTATTCAGAGGAGGGAGAATTTAAAAAGGCTTTCAGAGATGATTTCCAATGGAAGATTCCTTGCGGATGCCTCTGCCTGTCTGGCAGTCTTTTGTCAGCAGAGCAAGTATTATCTTGAAGATGGGTGTGCAGCCACAGAGAATATTTTGCTTGCTGCCACTGCTTTAGGATTAGGAGCATGTTGGGTGGCAGGAGATAAAAAGCCTTATGCAGAGGAAGTAGCGAGACTTTTAAGGGTTCCTGAAGAACTGAGATTGGTAAGCCTGATATCCATAGGTTGGCCTAAAAAGGAGGTTCTTCAACGCAAATCTCGTGCATTGGCAGAGGTAATTCATTGGGAGGAATATCGACGGTGAAAGAGAGGTATATTGAGATAATCACTACCACAGAGAAAAGAGAAGATAG
>QNCL01000058.1 GCA_003645805.1 Candidatus Omnitrophota bacterium | reverse complement strand
CACTTCCATTCCTCCATATCCTCCATCACAATCATCCCATATTCTAAAGTGCGGTATAAATTTACTACTTTGTCATAATCCTTGCCAAGTTTCTCCCACCTTTCATAGAGATATTCCACAGGCTTATCTCTATACTCAGGCGAACAGGGCTCAAAAAAGCGGTGATGGTCAATTAGAGGATGATACCTTAGAAGTTGCAACCCTTTGTAGTTATACTCAAAGGTTATCTCAAATCCGTCATCTTTGAGGGCACGAATGACAGGAGAGCAATGGATAATATCTCCGTCAATACGCCCCATATCTGATAATAAGAGCCCTTTTCTTTGCTCTTGTATGGGGCATATCCATCACCTCCTTTTAAAGACGTCGGGGGCACAAAAACTCTAATAACAGCCCCCGACGCTACCTTCCCCTCCTCTTATGCGTTTGTAAACTCTTCTACATAATCAACATAGATGTTGAATTTAGGAGTGCTTGCAGCAGTTCCTGCTACGGATTTGATAACAATATCATCCCCAGCGGAGAAAGAAGTCTCGGTCAGAGACCCATCTATCACAGTGTTATCAGCGTTTGTGCCGAAGGATGCAGTTCCGATAGCAGTGACTGCCCCTGTTCCACCAGCACTCTTTCCGATGGTAATGGAGGGACCAGCGGCTGTTCCGCCAGTGATGACTGCTATGTTCCAGTCTTTGAGTTTTATATTAGTGAAAGCAGTCAAACGGCAAATCTCTGCCGCTGAGGCAATTGTTCCATTTAGAGTAATATCCTCTGCGATGGTCATTGTGTGCCTTACAGACCATCTGGGGTGGCTATAAGATTCTCCCATTTCTCTCACCTCCTTAAAGAAACAAGGCGGGGGGTATTACCCCCCCGACCATTGTTTATGCACTTGTTACGTGCACAATGTGCTCTTCGGAGTCAGTTGCCAAACTCCAAATTCTTTGGAAACCTCCGAGATAATACCAGGCTATTGCTTTATCCCTTCCGAAGTCATCAGGAACATCAGCCCTGACTTCTTCAGGAACAGCAACGCCTTCTCTCACTGCATCATCCCCGAAGTAAACTGCCTCTCCATACTGAGAGCCACTACCGAGAGTATTGGAGAGATAGTTAGTCTCCTCAATAATTCGGCAGCCATAGTATCTACCAACCTCGCCGTTGAAGGCTAACTCGGGCTTTGTGTATTGAATCAAAGATTCAAAAGCATCATATAGCCCTCTGATGTGATTGGTAGACCCTATGCAGATGTAGTAGCCGTTTATCTTGGGGATATTGTTCTTTTTCATATAGTCAATAATATCTCGGTGGTTCTTATCAGAAGCATTGGTTGCTGCGGTTGCAGTTGCAGTTCCATCTGTAGTAAACACAGTGGAGTTGGTGGCAGTGCAAACTGCTTTATACTCAGCAGCAGCAAATTGAGCCGCAGCCGCAGAATCCAATGTCTTTGCCATATCGTTCCTTAAGGTTTTGTGAACGATATTCTCCACATTGAATTCTGCCAATGCTTCTAATTTGCCAGTGTAACTTATCGCGTTCAAGTTACCCCACAAGTTTCCTTGTGGCTTGGACTGTCACTTACTTGCATTACTGCAAGGACGGCGTTCAGTCTCTGACCCCCTCTGGTTGAGTTGGTGTATCTGGTTAACTATTTCTTTTTCATTCTCGTCATAAGGAAATGCCTTAGGTGTTCCTTTAGATAAACGAGAATTAATAAAATTTAATACCAACTCACATTGACCTTGCTTACCGACTAAATAGGGCTTAATAGCATCTAAAATTCTTTTAATTTTAAAACCTGAAACTGTAAACCAATAACAAGTTTTCCAACTTGATGGTCTGCGTATAGAACTGCTTTTTAAATGCCCATTTATTTCTAAACGATTTAGAATCTCCTGGCAACGAGCAATTATATTTGAATCGCAATTAGTAATTGTTAACATAGGCTGTAATGTTTTACCATCACTATTTTTTCTTCTTTGTGCTGTTCTGTGAATAGTAATACAGCCCTCTCCATCAATAATTCCAGCCAGATAAGCAAGGTCAATTTCAAGGGGATGCTGATTACCCATTGTTCATCTACCTCCCGTTTCACCTAATTAGTCGGAGGAGCTTTAGGGCTTCCAGCAACAGCCGTCTGACGGCAACTTTTTTGTTACCGTATTCCACAAGTTGCAAAGACCCTTTCTTAACTGTGAAATTCCTGCGGGGAATTGTCGCAGTCTCAGAAAGGGTGCCACCAGCAGTAGAGATATTGGAGATTTTGTCAAAATAGACAATATCTCCTCTGTTCCTGCCAGCAGCATCTTCTATATCGCAGTGGTCTCTGAAGACCATCAGCGGTTGAGCAGCGTATCTGAGCTGTCTACTTAATCTGTTATTGCTAAGATAGCCGCCTAAAGAATCTGTAACCCATAATTGTTGTGATGCCATTTTGTCTCACCTCCTACTATTTCAAAGTTTGTAATCTCTTTGCCTTCTCTGCTCGTCTCCGAGCGAGATACTCCTCATAAGTCTCTTCCTGCTTTTCTTCAGCAGAAGTTGGAGGTGTAGTTCCTGCTTCGCTTTCACCTTGCGTTCCAGAAACTGAAGGCTGGGCTTTCTGTGCCACTTCTTCTTTCATCTTCTGAACCTTCTCTTTGAAGATTTTTACTGCTTCATCAGCAGCGTGTTTCCAATCCCGATATCTTCCAGTCTGAAGGA
Organism: Candidatus Omnitrophota bacterium; assembly: GCA_003645805.1. Classification (GTDB taxonomy): domain Bacteria; phylum Omnitrophota; class 4484-213; order 4484-213; family 4484-213; genus B17-G2. The sequence continues at coordinate 2,040 of QNCL01000058.1, read as the reverse complement.
GAGAGATTGCTTTTTCTTCAATCTCTTTCTCAAAAGGGGCTAAATCGGGATGCTGGTCTTTTAGACTTGCTTTATACTTCTCCACTTCTTTGTCAATTGTGATATACTGCTGCACTTCTGTGAGCAGCCTCTTTTCTCTCTCTGTTAGTTGCTGAGACCAGAACCGATTTGCCTCCTCTATTGCTCTCGCAGGGTCAACCTCTGCGAGCTCTTTCAGTTCCTTCATCTTCTCTTCAAAAGTAGGTTCAGAAGAAGAAGTGGCTGGTTGTGCAGGCTGTTGACCGAAACTCTGCTCAAGTTGGGTTTTATAAAACTCCTTCTCTTGAGCTATCTCAGTCAATTTCGCCTGCGTATCAGCAAGCCTTTTCTCCAGTTCCTGCAGACGCTTTTCATTATCAGAGGTCTGGTTGCCTTCAGGAGTAGAGGATTCTGCACCAGCAGGCTCTCCTCCTTGAGGGTCTTCCAGAGAGTCTCTTTTTTCTTCTGCCATTTCACACCTCCTCTAAAATCAGGCGGGAGGTTTTTCCCCTGAATCCGCCTTAACTTCAAAATATTTACTCAATTGTTTAAGGGCTCTTTGTCCAAAGCCCACATCGTTTTTTATCAACAAAAACAGAAACTCTATCCCTTTCAGGATAACTACATCATTCTGGTCTATCTGATAAGGGTTCTGGAGTATCTTCTGTGCAGCAGATAGATAGCGTTGAGTAAGTTCGCTCTCAATATACCTCCACCCTTGTGTTTGAAGCATCTCATATATAGCCTTGCCTTTTCTGGCATCTTCTTGCAGTTTCTTTTCCTCTTCCATTACTTCACCCTGCCTTTCCCTGCTCCTCTTCCTTTTCCTCGTCCAAAACCTGGACCACCTAATTTACACCTGCCTTTGTTTTTATTCCTTCTACCACCGCCTTTCATTCCTCTGCCTTTGCCTATACCTTTCTTTTTCCCTCTTAAATTTAATTTTCTTCTCCGCTTCTTCTTTGACTTAGAGCTAAAGATATTTGTAAACTTCTTCCCTTTTGCTGCTTCTGTCTCCATTGCGTTGTAGACTTCTTCCCAGCGCGCTCCGTATTCTTTCTGCAGGGCTCTTACTAATTTTCTTTCTTTTTCAGTGTAGGGCATTATTTCTTTTTCCTCTTACTTGCTTTCTTCTTTTGTTTACCTTTCTTGATAAGAGCAGCACCACCTTTTTTACCATACTTTTTCCACATAATACTCGCAGCAACTGCTTCGCCTCTTTCTTTGCTTCCGTATCTCTTCGCTGCTCCTTCTGCTATTGCTTCAAACCTTTTCCCTTCGCCAGGCTCTGTGGTCTCCGCAGCCCTTTTGTATTTTAATCTTGCTTTTCTTTCTGCTATGTATAGAGATTTAGGAGTGTCTTTCTGCGGCCCCCGAGCCTTACTTTTCTTCTTTTTCTTTGCCATTTTACCCTCCTGTTAGCATCTCCTCTTCTCCTTGTCCTTCTGTTGGGAGGGGGACTTCTGTTGTTTGCCCTCCTGTTGCCATACTCGCAAGGAGCTCTTTTATCTCATCAGGGCTTTTTATGAGTTCATCTATATCCTCAAACTCATATTCTTGCAGAACACGGCGATAGATGTTGTAGAGTTTTGACATTGCTGTTAGGGGAGGATTGTTTAAGATTAACTGGAGCAGGGTTCTTAATTTCTCCTGCCTCTCTACTTTCTGAGTGAATTGAGTTAACCCGATACAGGAAACAATAACATACTCATCTGGGATATTTCTGATTTTCTCTATATCAAGGCGAGGGGTTTTATCGGGCTTTACTCCAAGATAGCGATTAACCTCCTCTTGGGGGAAATACCGAATGATATTGATAGCGAGGAACTTTATCAGAGGAACTAAATAGTCTTTTTCAATGAATTTAGCAATATCCAGGAACCTCTGGTCAGCGAGTTGGAGTTTGAGTTGGTATTCCCCCAGCGTTTCTGTCTCCAGCATTCCTTTTGAGAGGGGAGGGGCAGTTCCTTGTATATGGCGGGTGATACCTGTGGTGTCTTGATGAATTTGGTCTAAAAGGGT
>QNCL01000057.1 GCA_003645805.1 Candidatus Omnitrophota bacterium | reverse complement strand
TGGGATAAAGAAAGGATTGAAAAGGCTATAGAGGACGAAAGCCTTTATGCCACAGATCTTGTCTATTATCTGGTGCGCAAAGGCGTTCCTTTTAGGGAAGCACATAATATTATCGGGAATCTTATGCTTTTCTGCTCCGAGAACAGAAAGAAGATAAGAGAGATGAGTTCTAAGGAATTGAAGAGATTTTCTGAGAAGTTAAACCAGAAGGAGGTATTTGCTATTTTAACCTCTAAATCTCGCTTGCTTTCAAAAAATTTTTCAGGTGGAGAGGAAGGATGATAGGGGAGTTTAGATACAGAAGAGGAGAACTGCATTGTGAAGGGGTAAAGGTTAAAGAAATAGGAGAGAGTGTAGGTACTCCTGTCTATATCTACAGTTATAAGGCTATAGTAAAGAAATATGCTGAACTGAACAAAGCGTTTGCTTCTCTTTCTCCTCTTATCTGCTTTTCGGTAAAAGCCAATTCTAATCTTAGTATTTGCAGAGTTCTAACCAAAGAAGGAGCAGGTCTGGAGATTGTCTCCGGAGGAGAGTTGTATCGCGCAAAGAGAATTAGAGCGCATCCAAAAAAGATTATCTTTACCGGGGTAGGCAAGAGGGAAGAGGAGATCAGAGAAGCAGTAGAGTATGGAGTTCTGCTTATCTATGCAGAATCTGAACAAGAACTGGAGTTGTTGGAGAAGGTGGCTAAGGAGAAGAGAAAAAGGATTAAAGTAGGTTTGCGTATAAACCCTGATGTTTTGGCTGGAGGGCATAAGTATATTCAAACAGGAAAGAAAGAAAGCAAGTTTGGTCTTCCTTTAAAGAGAGTAAAGAAGATATTTATGCAAAGGAAGCAGAGCCCTTACATAGAACTATGCGCCTTGCACTTTCATTTAGGCTCATACATAACCACTCCTCAACCCTTTGTAGATACTTTGAAGAGAGTTATTCCTTTGGTGAAGGAGTTAGAGGAGATGGGAATAGGGATTGGATATTTGGATATAGGAGGGGGATTTTATCAGCCTGCAGAGGAGTTTGCCAAGGCGATTATCCCTTTAGTTAAGGGTTTTTCTGCTCGCCTGATATTGGAACCCGGGAGATTTCTAATTGTGGAGAGTGGGATGCTATTGAGTAAGGTGCTTTATACCAAAACTCAGGGGAAAAAGAGGTTTATAGTTGTAGATGCAGGGATGAACGACTTTATTCGCCCTGCTTTATATAATGCCTCTCATCAGATTCTTTCCTTGCACAAGAGCAGAGGAGAGTATTCAAAGGTTAATATCGTGGGCCCGGTATGCGAAAGTGGAGACTTTTTTGCTCAGGGAATAGAGTTTCCTTTGATAGAGAGAGGGGAGTATTTGGCAATAATGAACACAGGGGCTTATGGATTTACTATGTCCTCTAACTATAACTCTCGCCCTCGTCCCGCCGAGGTTTTAGTGAAGGAGGACAGATTTTATCTTATTCGGGAGAGGGAGGGGTATAAAGACTTGGTGCGCGGAGAGAAGGTCTGGAGTTGAGCAGGGACTGAGGATAGAAGTATTTTGTGCGGAATAGGTTCCCAAGAGAGGAGATGTACAGAGTAAAGTTCTGGAAGGCAGTTGCTTCGGGAAATGATTTTATTATCATAGATAAGGATATGCATCAAAAGGTAATTAGAGGTTTAGGATATAGAAAACTTGCACTTATGCTTTGCAAGAGAAGGTTTGGCATAGGAGCAGATGGACTTCTGATAACTCGTGTTTATGGAGAGGGAGAGTGGGGGATGCGTATCTTTAACTCTGATGGAAGTGAGGCTCAGATGTGTGGGAATGGAATTAGATGCCTTGCTTTGTGGGCAAGTTTAAGATCTAAGGTTAAGGAGATAAGAATAAGGACAAGAAGTGGACTTGTGTATGCCCAGGTGAGAACAAAAGGAAGGGTAAAGATAAAGATGCCTCAGGCAAAGAATATGCAACTACATATTCCTCTAAAGATTGGGAAGGAAGAAATAGAGGGGAATTATGTAGAGGTAGGAGTGCCGCATACAGTAATCTTTAGGAAGAAACTAACAGATATAGACCTTCAGAAATTAGGAAAAGCAGTGCGTTTTCACCAGCATTTTAGACCCGAGGGGACAAATGTAGATTTTGTGAAGGTTTTGGATAAGAGGAGTTTAGAGATAAGAACCTATGAACGCGGGGTAGAAGCAGAGACATTTTCTTGTGGTACAGGAAGCGTGGCCAGTGCTCTGCTTGCCTTTCGACTCTCATTAGTTAAAGAGAAGGAGATTGATCTAAGAACCCAAGGGGGAAAGGTGAAGGTTTATCTTGATGAAAAAGGAGAAGAAACTTATCTGGAAGGAGAAGCGAGGATTGTCTATGAAGGAGAAGGTGAAATTTAACTCCATAGAGGAGATAGTAGAGGATATCAAAAAAGGAAAGATTGTGATTGTTTTGGATGATGAAAGTAGAGAGAATGAGGGGGATTTGGTAACCTCTGCCCAATACATAAGTAAAGATAAAATAAACTTTATGGCAAAGTATGGGAGAGGATTGATTTGTTTGCCTATTATAGGAAAACGCTTGGATGAATTGCATCTTGGACCGATGGTTTCTCCCAATACCGAGCATCTAAAGACAGACTTTGCTGTGTCTGTAGATGCTAAGAAGGGAATTAGCACAGGGATTTCAGCCGAGGATAGAGCGCATACCATAAGGACGATTATCAATAAGAAGACCAAAGCGGAGGATCTGGTAAAGCCAGGACATGTTTTCCCTCTGCGGGCAAAAGAAGGAGGGGTATTGGTAAGAGCAGGGCACACAGAGGCGGCTGTAGACTTGATGAAGTTAGCCCATCTGTTTCCTGCAGGGGTAATTTGCGAGATTATGAATGAGGACGGGACAATGGCGCGTCTTCCTCAATTGAGAGAATTTGCCAGGAGACATAACTTAAAGATTTGCACGATTGCTCAGATAATAGAATATAGGCACAAGGCAGAGAAGTTGGTTAGAAGGGTAGTGCAGACAAGAATGCGCAACGAGTATGGAGATTGGCGACTTTTTGCTTATGAGTCGATAATAGACAAACAGACACACATCGCTTTAGTGATGGGAAAGGTCAGCAGGACAGAGGAGATATTGGTAAGGGTGCATTCCCAGTGTCTTACCGGGGATGTATTCGGTTCTTTTCGCTGTGATTGTGGAGAGCAGTTGAAGAGGGCGATGGAGAAAATCAAGAAGGAAGGGAAAGGAGTGATTCTCTATCTTTGTCAGGAAGGAAGAGGGATTGGTTTGCTCAATAAATTAAAAGCCTATGCCCTGCAGGATAAAGGAGTGGATACTGTAGAGGCAAACAAGAGATTGGGCTTTAAGCCCGATTTGCGCGACTATGGGATAGGCGCCCAGATTCTTGCAGATCTGGGGTTGAGAAAGATAAAACTTTTGACCAACAATCCCCAAAAGGTTGTAGGGCTTGCAGGGTATAATCTAAAGATAACCCGCTGGATTCCTTTAGAGATCTCTCCTTGTTCCTTTAATAGATTCTACCTGAAGACAAAAAAAGAAAAGTTAGGGCATAGATTAACGAAGGTATAGAGAAAAATTTTTGTTTGGGTTTTTGTTAAACCGCTGAGTAAAATGATTAAAGACAAAGTGAAGCCAAAGAAGATAGTAGTGTTTCGCACAGACCGATTAGGAGATGTTCTTTTAAGCATTCCTGCCATTCGGGCTCTTTCGGAGAGATTTCCTTCAAGTAAGATATCCGTTGTTCTTCAGCCTTCCTACACCTCTCTTCTGGAAGGAAGTTCAGAGGTTGATGAGATAATCCCTTATAGGAAGACATTTAAGGAGAACTTAGATTTAATTCTTAAATTAAGGAGAGAAAGGTATGATTTAGCGGTTATCTTAAACCCTAAAAAGAGGACACACATAATCGCTTTCTTAAGTGGAATTCCTTACCGTGTAGGATATAGGCGTAAGTGGGGATTCTTGCTGAATTATAAGATAGAAGACAAGAAATATGAGGGAAAAAAGCACGAGATAGAGTATAACTTAGACATAGTGCGTTCGCTCGGCGCAGATACAAAAGACAAGAGTCTCAGGATAAAGATAAAAGAAGAGGATGAGAGGTTTATTGATTTTTTGTTAAGGGAGAGTAAAATAGAGAAAAAGAGATTGGTGGCTATGCATCCGACCAGTAGTTGTCCCTCCAAGAGATGGCCAATAGAGCGGTTTGCAGAGGTGGGAAGGAGGCTGGAAAGTATTTGTCCGCAGGTGCAGATTGTTCTCATAGGGGGAGAAGAGGAGAAAGAATTGAGAGAGAAGATAGAAAGGTTGTTTTCTCCTTTTGCTCTCAATCTAATAGGAAAACTTCATTTAGGGCAACTTTCTGCTTTGTTTAAGAGATGTTCCCTGCTCATTTCCACAGACAGTGGACCTGTGCATCTGGCTACAGCAGTAGGTTTAGGGTGCGTGGTAATCTTTGGGCGAAATCTTCCTGGGTTGAGTCCTGTTCGCTGGGGACCGCGCGGAGAAAAGGATCTTGTCTTGCATCATCCTCCTGATTGCCAGCCCTGTTTAGCCCATAGATGCAAGAAAAACTTTGAGTGTCTAAAAAGAGTGAGTGTGGAGGAGGTGGTGAGAGCAGTGAGTGCTAAACTCAGAGATGAAAAAGATGCAGGGGCAAGTTGCTATAGGGGAGGTGAAGAATGAGCAGAGAAGGTTTTACGCTGGTAGAGGTGATAATCGTGCTTATTGTTTTGAGTATTTTAGCCGGAATTGCTGTTCCTCGGTTTAGTAAAATGACGGAGAAAGGAAAGATGAAGGAGGGAGAGACGAACTTATATGCCCTGTATATGGCAGAGAAGATGTATAAGTTGGACAACCCCTCTACCGGGTATA
>QNCL01000056.1 GCA_003645805.1 Candidatus Omnitrophota bacterium | reverse complement strand
GGGTTAGAGGAGATAATTGGTAGAGAGAAGATAAAAGAGATTATTACTCCCACCCTCATCCCCAACACTAAAGAGACAGAGGATGGGGTTAAGTATATTCAACTCGATAGCGCTCTCGCCTCTGCTCTTCTCAACTTCAATGCTTTCTTTATCCGCAGTAAGGATCCGAGGGTAAAGGAGTTACTGGAAAGATGTAAGGTGGACAAAGTCCTGCGTATTGTAAATTTCAGTGAGGCAGACCGCACAAAGGTCTTCACTCCCGTGAAGTTCGCTTCCGACTATTGGCTCCAGAAAGAAACCGATTACTACAGACTTAACACCAGGATATGGATGTTAGAGGATAGAAAGAAAGGGCAAATACCGCCAGTGATAGATTTACAGGGAAAGGACGAGAAAGATAAGTTTTATGAGGATGTGCAGAACCTGATAGACAACCTTGGAAATACCAGTCTAAGAGGTCTTGAGTCTTTACTTATAAGAGGAAGAGTAAGGTTAAGAAATGCTCGCTTGCGGGGGAAGGTAGAGATATGGAGCAAGTATGAAGGAGTGTTTGATCTGAATAAAGCAGAGGAGTTAAAGCCTTTGGTTCAAGATGGAAGGTTAACTCTGAGTAATCTGAGGATTAGGATAGATAACCAAGGAAGAGTTAGCGTAGAGGAGATACACACTGCCCATCTCTCCTCTTTCCCTCTACCCCCAAATAGCCCTTATTATGAAAAAGAGATAACCAAGGATGAGAAGAAGAGTATAGAGAAAATAATTTCTTCTCTGAAGACAATACAAGTAAAGGTGAATCTTGGAGATGAGTTAGGAGAGATGGTAGTTTATGTAGATAGAGACCTCTTCCGAGAGACCTATCTTACCGAAGAAGCATTAGGTTATCTTCTGCAATCTGCCCTTGCTCGGGAGAGGGAGATCAATCCTGAGATTAATGTCTATCTCCCCTCTTTCCTTTCTCGCCTTTCCTCTCAGCCCCTTACCATTGCTTTCCTGAATAACTCACCTCACCTCTTTGAAGACCATCTTCCCAACTCTTTCATCGGTATAAACAGAGCCATCCAGAAGGTAAAGGACAGAAGAACCTTTGACCTTCTTCTTCAGATAGGTCTCCTGCATGAGTTGAGACACGAGATAATGCAAAGAGCCGATGAGGAGTTTGAACAAAAGCAGTTAGACGCTGATATTTCCCTTCTCAATCTCTTGCTGGAGAAGAAAGGTCTGCCCTTATACTTCTTTGTTTCCTCTTTGCGCCAGGCAGGATGGAATGAAGAGAATTCAGAGTTTATAAGAGAGATAAGCAAGTATCTCTCCTCACCAGAAGAGATTTCAAAACTCTGTGATAAGGCAATAGAGGGAGGAAAGAGAGAAGAGGTTGAGAAGGCGATTGAGGGTTTGGAGGCGCTGGATGCTCGTGCAAAAGGCTATGCAATAGAGTATTTAAGAAGCCTCTGGTTAGAGGAAAAGAATCCTGATGTGCGTGAAGAGATTATAGAGATTGCCGGGGAGATAGGAGGCGAGCAAGCCATAAGATTTTTGATCGAGGTATTGGAGGATAGAGATATATATGAGGCTATCAAGTGGTTGAGAAAGATAGGCGGTCCGCTGGCAGAGTTTTATGCAGATCTTGCTCAAGGGAATATAAGGAATGTAGCCAAGAAAGAGAATCTTCAGAATCTACTTCTTGCCTTAAACCATTCCGCTGTGGAAGTCCGTGATTCTGCGGCTAAAGCATTAAGTCTCATCCTTGATGAGAGAGCAGATGAGAAGACAATAGCAGCCTTAATTGGAGCCTTGGGCGAGGAAGGAATCTCAAAGATTATATTTGCTTTATGTCAGGCTTTATCCAAGATTGATTCTTCAGCGCGCATATATGGCAGGATTTCCTCTTCTTCTCCTCAGTTCTTTATTCGTATAAAAGGGAAGGAGTTTCCGATATTTTTTGAGGAAGCAATTCTTCGCTCTCTTAACTTTGAATTATTAGCAAATCTCTATCCCTTCCTTCCTCCTGAGGCAAGAAAGCATATTTGTTTAATAGAGGAGCAAGAAAAGGCGCTGATCGAGATTCCTGTAACCAGATTTAGCAAACTGAAGGAGATGGTAGAGGATACTTCTCGAAGACTGGTGAAGAGGATAGAGGAAATCGAAACTAAAAAAGAGATTAGAATAATGATAGATGAAAAAGGAAGAATAATCCCAGCAGGAGATATTAGCAGAGAGGTTATTAGCCTCAATAGACCAGAACCAACAGAATTCTTCGCCTTCCTTCTTCCTTTCTCGCCTAAGCAGATAGATACCCTCTTAAAGCAGATAAGTATGTTGATAAGGAAAGCGAGAGAAAGAGCAAAAGAAGTTTTCTCCTCTAAAGAGGCAAAGAACAAGATTTGGCATGGAAAGGGAATATTTAGGAAGAGAGGAAGGGTAAAGGTAGGAATTATTGGCACAGGAGGCATCGGACAGGCAAGTGCCTACTTCCTTGATAGGGCACTGAGGGATAAAGTAGAGATAGTCGCTTTCTGTGATAAATATCCAGAGAAGGCAGAGGCTTTAAGAGAGAGTTTAGGCAGGAGATCCATAAAGATATTCTCTGATACGCAGTGGAAGGAGTTTATAGAAACTTGTGATTTTATAATCGAGTCTGCTCATCCGGAGGTAAGTGCTGAAATCCTTCCTTACATTATTGAGAAAGGCAAATCTATTCTGATCTTAAGCACTGGTGGTCTGGCACGGGATCAGAGAAGAGAGTTGCTTAACAGAGCCAAGGAGACAGGGAGTTATGTTTTTATTCCTTCGGGGGCTTTGCCTAAGGGAATCGGTGAAGCCATTCTTAAAGTAGGCAAGATAGAAAAGATTATTGTCCATACCCGCAAGAGAGGGGAGAGGAGTATAGAAAGAGCAGATGCGCAAGAGATGAACAGAAGACACCCCACCAAAACCAATATTGATATCTCCCTCGCTCTAATGGCTGGTATTCCTTTTGAAGATGTGGATGTGGTATTTGAGCAAGCACCAGAGTATACAACCAATCGCCATCAGGTTACGCTCATCGGCAAGAAAGGGAGGATAACGGTAGTAGCCGACAATACTCCTTCTACGAGTAATCCACATACTAGCCAGTTAGCCATTGACTCTACGCTATATAGTTTATCGGTTATCCTTGGAGATACTCCTATTGGACATATCCTTAAACTGGATGGCAACGAGAATGCGTTGGCGGTATGTTACGGAAAGGAGAGCAAGCAGGAGAAGCATAGAGTTATAAACTTCCTCTCCTCAAAGTTATTCAAGTTGCTTCTTCTCTCCATCCCTGCCTTCTTCCTTCTTAGCCTATCCACAGTAGTTCCTGCTGCTGCACTCGAGGGGACTTATAGCAACTTAGCCACTTCCTCTTTAATACTTCCTCTCCTTTCGCCTAATTTGATTATAGGAGCGGGATTAGTTATCGGGATACTCTCCGGAGTTTCTTATCTTAGTTCTTATCTCAAGCATAGCAGGAAAGCAGAGAGAATTACCGGGAGGATTCCATTCTTCATCAAGGAAAACAAGATTATTCGCTATCTTGCTCATCTTGTGCCTGTTCTGGACATCTTCACTCTCAGAGTCCTTCATACTTTCTTCTTTAGATATTGGAGTGAGCCATTTAATAGATATCTCCTGCACCCCGATAGGGAGGAGATAGAAAAGATAGCCCGGGGAGAAAACTTAACCTCTCTTTCTCTCTCTCCTATTCAACAACAATTAGAGAAGGCAATGGCGCGCTTAAGCCTGAGAGAGGATGTATTCTCTAAATGTGCTTTATTTGCCCTTATCCTTCTTAGTGGAGCACAAGGTTTATTCCAACAGCGTCTGATAATAGCGGTTGCGGGAGCGGTGATTCACGCCAGTTTGCTTGCTCTGTTCCCTGCCCTTGTTGGGATTCATCTATTCACCATACCTCTCCAGATAATCCATCTCTCTCCTTTACACATCAGTGTAGGTAGTGTTTTAAGTGCTTATTTCTTGGTAAGTATACTATCTTTTCCTCAGGAGTATAAGAGGATAAGACAAAGAGATTCTCAAGCAAGTGTTATAGAAATATGCAGGTTTATTCTCACCAGCCCCAGGTTCTGGCTTTCTAACATAGTAGGTGTTCCTCCAATGCTTCTTGTCTCCGCAGAGATAGAGGCAACCTTGAAGTATTCTCATCTCCTGCCTCTTTTGGGACAATATATAGGAAGTTTTGCCCACTGGGTAGAGACCACTGTCTATGGAGCCAATGGAGAGGAGAGCATTGGGAGGCGCGCCCTTACTTTTGTTGAGAGTAAGGTAGGAATTTCTCTTGAGGGAGCAACATATAAAGCCTTAGGTGGACAGATGCTTACAGAGAGAGAAGAGGGAAAAGAGCAAACTAACGGTAGAATTTCTCTTCTGGATAAACTCTTACAGATTATCCCCGTTGCTTCTGCAAAACAAACTCCTGTTCCTACTCTTTCTGTTGAGCCTACTTCTGCTGGAGGAGAGAAAAGGATAGAAGTAGAGTTTGAAGAAGATGGAGTGATTAAGAGAGCAAAGGTAGATCCTGAGAAGATACTTGATTATCCAGGAGAAGGTATATGGAATCTCGCTTACAATGATATTGCAATAAAGGTAAATGGCACAACCAAGTATGTAGACAGGGGCGACCTCTGTGAGGTAGAAACAAAGCCCACTCCTTCACCTTCTCCCCCTGTGTCTGTGTATGATCCTAATAGGGACGACTGGGCTACCTATCGTGATCCCAACACAGGATTAAAACCAAGTTTCAATATCAAGGAGTGGAAGGAAGAATTAGGATTTGCGCCCGACTATGTTTCTACCTATGATGGTGCACTTCAAGCAATCTCTCTATATTCCCACGGAGATAAGGCTACAGCAGATAAGATAATTACCTCCTATGAGGGTCTTTTTAACTCTTTCTCTCCTCCTCATCTTCTGGATGTCACTTATGACCTCCATCTTAAACCTGTGGTAAGTGCCCAGATGAGTCGTTCCAGCGGAGATAATCTATGGATAGGTATTGCTGCAGCCCAGAGCGAGCATCCTAACTTTGCTCAAAACTTGCTTTCCCAAATAAAGAAGGAACGCCTGGTAGAACTGGATATTGATGGAGATGGAGAAACAGATGGGCTTTTCCTTTTAGGAGATGAGATAGAGGG
>QNCL01000055.1 GCA_003645805.1 Candidatus Omnitrophota bacterium | reverse complement strand
TTTCCCTCTTCTCTTATACAACTATCCGGGTCTAAACCCTCGGGAAGTAGAACCACTCCTCCTTCTATTCCTTCTTCGATAAACAAATCTAAACCTCGCAGGCAAGCATCTTGTCCTGCTTTATCTCCATCATAGATAAGGAGACATCTTTGCGTATATCTCTTGAGCAATCTTATCTGCTCACGAGTAAGGGCAGTGCCTAAAGAAGCAACCACATTACAGATTCCATACTGCACTAAACTGAGAAGGTCTAAATATCCCTCTACAATAATCACGCTCTCTTTAATGAATTGCTTGGCAAAGTTCAAACCATAAAGGTATCTACTTTTGTTAAATACTACTGTCTGAGGAGAATTGACATATTTGGGCACCTGATTGTCCAAGCGACGACTTCCAAACCCCACTATCTTACCCTGAGGGTTGAATAAGGGAAAGATAATCTTTTGGAGAAACTTATCCGTGTATATCCCCTCCTCTCTTTTTACTGCCAATCCTGCTTGAATCAATATCTCTTCTGTCCAACCCCTCTTCTGTAGATAGGAGAGAAGCCCTCCTTGGGCAGGAGCATAACCTATACGAAATCTGGAGATAACCTCTTGACTAATTCCTCGCCTCTCCAGCAGATACCTGCGCGCCTCTCTTCCTTTTTCTTTATTAAGCAGGTTATTCTGATAGTAGAGGCTGGATAGTTCATTCACCTCGTAAAGCCTGCTGACTACTCCTGATCTTTCCCCGCTCTTTGAAAAGTAGCGTGAGATGTTCACTCCTGTCTGCCTCGCTAACATCTCTACTGCTTCCGGAAAACTAATATTCTCTTGGCGCATTAAGAAACTAAATACATTTCCTCCTACCCCACAGCCAAAGCAATGGAATATCTGCTTCTGGGGATTGACTATAAACGAAGGTGTCTTCTCCTGGTGAAAAGGGCAGAGGGTTTTGAACAAACTTCCTGCTTTTTTTAATGGAAAATAGTTAGAGATTACCTCTACAATATCTGCTCTCTCCTGTATCTCTTTGATAATCTCCTGCGGGAAAAACATTCTATCGCCTCTCTAACAAACTCCACACCTGCTCTCCCTTAATCAGAAAATAAGAAGCAAGGAAAGAGTTTTGTCTTATTCTTGCTTTGAAAGAACCAAGAGGCAATAAGGTTAAAAAAAAGAGGATAAAAAAGACTATCATTACTCCCTTTAATAACCCTATACATCCCCCTCCTACCCTCTTTGTTAGAGATATCTCCTCCTCCTTTCTCACTTTCAACAGAAGATTGGAAAGAAGATAAAAGATGGTATAAAGCAAGAGGAAAGAAAGACTATTGGTTATCTGTTCAGAAAAAGGGAGATGGGCATCCATTACCCTGCCAAGCAAAGGATAGCCGAAAAAAGAGACTAATAAACTAAGAAGGAATTTGAAGAAAATAGCGCATTCGCGGATAAACCCATGCATAACTCCTATCACTACTCCTCGCAAGAGTATAATAAGAATCAAAATATCTATCCAACTCCATTTGGTTAGTATGTTTGAAAAAAAAGCCATCTCTCCTAAACCCTATGTAGCCAAAATCTTAACCAAACTATATATCTCTCTATCCCGTCTACTCTTCTCCTTTCTCTCTTTGGCACAGGCATAGGTAAGTTCTACCAGTTTTATCTTCTCCCCTACTATCCCTACCATCTTATCTGTCTCTCCCTTCAGCAAAGCCTCCACTGCCTCCTTGCCTAAACGCGAGGCTAAGATTCGATCCATAGCAGTAGGTGAACCTCCTCTCTGGATATGTCCTAAGGTGATTGAGCGAGTTTCAAATCCTGTAAATTCCTCTATCAAAGATGCTACCTCTCTACTTCCTGCCACCCCTTCGGAAACAATGATTATCCAACTTAACTTCCCTTTCCTTCTACCCTCTTTAATCTCCTCACACATCCTTTCAATATCATACTCTGTCTGCGGAACCAACACATCCTCGGCTCCTCCCCCTAATCCTACACGCAGAGCAATATACCCTTCCTTTCTTCCCATCACCTCCACTACAAAGATACGCTCCATACTACTTACTGTATCTCTGATCTTGTCTATTGCGGATAAAGCGGTATTAACTGCTGTATCCGAACCGATGGAAAAGTCTGTGCCTATAATATCGTTATCGATGGTTGCAGGAATCCCAATTACTGGAAACCTATTCTCTGTGCTCAGCAGATGGGCGCCATAAAAAGAACCATTTCCTCCGATTACAATCAACCCCTCAATTCCCTGTTCTCTTAAATGCTTTACTCCCTTCTCTCTCCCCTCAGGTGTGAAAAACTCTTTACAGCGGGCGGTCTTCAAGATTGTCCCTCCTTGACCAATGATATTACTTACACTCCTTAAGTGCAAGGAGATGAAATCAGGCTTCAACAACCCTTGATAACCTCTTATTACTCCTACCACCTCTAAGTGGTGATAGATAGCGGTGCGCACTACTGCGCGAATAGCCGCATTCATCCCTGGTGCATCTCCTCCACTGGTAAGTAAAGCAATCCTGCGCATCTTTCCGCTTAGAGACTCTTAAGAACTTAAAAGGAACTCTGATGGTTTAGATAAAGATTGTTTGCTCGCGCTCAGAGCCAACCGAGATTATCTTTATCTTTACCTGCAGGAGTTCCTCTATGCGCCCAAGATACCTTTTGGCATTCTCAGGAAGATCCTTATATTCCCTGATGCGAGAAATATCCTCCTCCCATCCCTTCCAGTGTTCATATATAGGCTCACATTCCTTCAAAACCTTGATATCCGCGGGCAATTCTTTAACTACCTCGCCTTTATACCTGTAAGCAACACAGATATTAATCTCTCCCATTCCCGTCAGTACATCTAATTTGGTGATGGCAATACTCTTGATAGCATTAAGCCTTACAGAATGTTTGCCAATCAAGGCATCAAACCAACCACACCTTCTTGCTCTCCCGGTCGTTGCCCCATATTCCTCTCCTCTTTCCCGAAATCTGTCTATCAGATCATCTGCAAACTCCCCGGGGAAAGGACCTTCTCCTACACGGGTAGTATAAGCCTTTGTTACCCCAATTACTTCATCTATACAAGTAGGAGCAACTCCTGCCCCTGCAGAAACGCCTCCGGCAAGAGCATTGGAGGAGGTGACATAGGGATAGGTTCCATAGTCAATATCCAAAAGGGTGCCCTGTGCTCCTTCAAATAACACATCTTTCCTTTCCTCTATTGCTCTGCTTAATACCTGCGAACAATCACACAGATATTTCTTCAGCCTCCGAGCAAATCTTTGATATTGCTCGTAGATCTGCTCAACAGAAAACTCTTCAATCCCATAGGCTCTGAATAGAACATTCTTCTCTTCTACATTATCTTTCAACCTCTCTTTGAACTCCTCACTATAAAGGTCAATAAGCCTTATTCCTGAGCGTGCCACTTTATCTGCATAGCAAGGTCCAATTCCTCGTCCAGTAGTGCCAATCTTAAACATTCCCCTCTTCTCTTTCAATTTATCCAGTGCTCGATGGTAAGGAAAGATAAGATGCGACCTCTCACTAATTAACAGATTCCCTTCTACCTCCACTCCTCTCCTTTCAAGACTTTCTATTTCTTCTATCAAAACCTCCGGGTCCACTACCACCCCATTAGCAATAACACACTTCTTTCCCCGATGAAGAATACCTGAAGGAATTAAATGAAGGATAAACTTTCCCTGGGGAAGAACGATTGTATGTCCAGCATTATTCCCTCCCTGAAAACGAACAATAACATCTGCCTTCTCCGCTAAAAGGTCGATAATCTTGCCTTTACCCTCATCTCCCCATTGCATCCCTACAACTACAGTGGTCATCTTACTTCCTTCTACTCCCCAGTTACTCCTCCAAAGGAGTCATAGTAAATATCTTCTTGGCGATATCCGGATATTTAGCAATAAACTTTAGTTCCTCCTCGGTTAATGGTTTTTGCGTATGGACATTGGCATAGCGCACCAGTTCCAAAATTTTGGTTGCCTCTTTATCGTCCTTAAACTTTATCTCCAATCTCTCATATACATTGCGAAAACCCTTTATTCCACTATATTCTCCTGCGGTTATCCTTCTGCCAGTTTCAATAATCTCTGGCTCACCTCTCCCCAATTCTTCAAAGTCATAAAGTTCATAGTTGCGCCTGTCCTTCAAAGCCCCATCAGCATGAATACCCGACTCATGAGCAAAGGCATTTGCTCCCACTCCAGGCTGGTTCATAGGAATAGGAATGCCAAAAGCATAGGCAGCATACTTGGCAATCTTCCATGCTTTGGATAAATCCACCCTTTCATCAAGCAGATACTTTCCCTTAAATCCACTGGAGTATTTAATTGCCAATATTACTGAAACCAGGTCTGCATTTCCTGCCCTTTCCCCTACTCCATTTACTGTGGTATTTATATAAGCGTCTACACCGGCATCAATGGCTGCTTTCGCTCCTGAAAGAGAACAAGCAACAGCCATACCTAAGTCGTTATGACAGTGAAGTTCTATGGGAATCTTTACCTTCTCGGCTAATAACCTCACCCTTTCATAGATAGTAAAAGGACTATCATAGCCCAGAGTATCACAATACCTGATCCTATCCGCTCCATGCTCTTTAGCCGCTAAGGCAAACTCTATTAGATAATTCATATCAGTGCGCGAGGCATCCTCAGCATTTACTCCGATTGTCTTTATCCCTTTCGCGCGTGCCAACTCTACCGCCTCAGTCATCATCCTTATAATATCCTCTTTGCTTTTTCTTCCCTGAAACTTCCCTTTTATCATCTGCTCAGAGGTAGAGATAGAGAGATTTAGATGCTCTACATTCGTTAACCTTGTCGCCTCTTCCACATCCTGAGTAATCGCTCTTATCCACCCCTCCAAGATTATCGGCTTTAGCACCCCCATCCTTGCTAATTCCAGATTTGCATTTAAGTAGTTGGTCTCATGCTTTGTCACAGGAAAACCAAACTCGCTCTGGTAGATACCCATCTCGTTAAGAAAAAGATTAAGCATTGTCTTCTCTAACTTCGCCAATCCTAAGCGCGAGGTCTGCACACCATCACGATTAGTAACATCCACCAGATATATCTTAGGCATTTCTCACCCTCTTTCTAAAAGAAATTTTAGAACTTAAAGATACTCTCTGTCTTAACTAACCTCCATAAAATTCCTCAATATCCTCTTCCCTTCCCTGGTTAGTATAGATTCAGGATGAAACTGCACTCCCCAAATGCAATATTTTCTGTGCCTTAACCCCATAATCTC
>QNCL01000054.1 GCA_003645805.1 Candidatus Omnitrophota bacterium | reverse complement strand
TAAGGATAAAAGATGAGTACCAGAAGAGATAGGGTAATTGCCCAAAATACTCTTTTTTCCATTTTATCTTAAAACCTCAAAGTACTGGAGAATAAGTGCGTGCTACAGGGCACGGTAGGGAAAAGATTAACTCTCCAGCAAGATATCTCCTTCTTTAAACTCTGCAAAGAGATTATCGTAAGGCAAAAGTCTTTATAACCTAAAAACCCTCAGGGCGGATCGTATCCTCCTTTACTCCACCAATTACATCTTATCACCCGCCATAAGGCTCTGCAAATACCAACAACCACACCCTTCTTTCGAATGCTCTCCAGAGCATATTCTGAACAAGAAGGAGAAAAACGGCAAGTCTGTGTCTTCAGCAGCGAGATATATCTACGATAAAAGAGGATTAAAAATATAACTATCCTCTTTATAATATCACCTGTGGGCACTCTGATGCTATTTTTCATTCTTTGAGTAGCCCTGCCTTCTTGAATAGAGCCAATATCCTATCTTCTACTTCCTTGTAATATAAAGGAAAATCCAACTTCTCTTTTTTGCTTGCGATTACAATATCAAAATTGCCTTTGAGTCTATGCTTGTTCAGCCTATAAGCCTCGCGTAAAAGGCGCTTTAGTCTATTCCTTTTTACTGCTGAGCCCAGAGGTTTTCTTCTGATACAGAAACATACTCTATTTGTCTCACAATGGTTAGGGATGAAATACAAAATAAAAAAAGAATTTGTATATGACTTCCCTTTATATACGCGATTAATCTCTTTTCTTTTGAAAAGACGCTCCTGTTTACGAAAGGTAAATCTGGACACTATATACAGGGAAGGTAATCAGCAAGAGAGTCTCTTCCTGCCCTTTTGCCTGCGGCGATTGATTATCTCTCTGCCCTTCTTTGTGGACATTCGCTTAAGGAAGCCATGTGTTCTTTTGCGCCGACGAGTAGAAGGTTGATATGTCCTTTTCATAGTGTTGTTATTATAACAAACAACAGACAACCTCGTCAACTTTTTTAAGGCTTTAACTACAAAAAAATCAAATTTTCCTTGCCTTCAGATTTTCCTTGCATTTTGAAAAAATTGGAGTAAAATAAAGTTGAGTTATTTGAAATTTTCCCTTTTAGGGAAAACCCTATGAAAATATGAAAAGAAGATTAAGTTTGAGGGAGGTGGGATATGCGGATAAAAGTGAAATCAAAAAGAGATGTATTTTTCCTCCTTCTCCTCCTCGGCTTTCTTTCTTTTTTATCCTCCAGTATTGTTCTGTCCATTAACCTCCAGAAGGAAAGGAAGGAGAGAAGTCGTCTGGAGAATGAATTGCTCATCACAGTAGAAGAAAAACAAAGGATTGCCAGAGAATTGAAGAAGATGACCAAGTTAAGAATGGAAACTCAGGAAAGGTTAGAGAAGGAGATAAAGAAGGTAAAACTCCTTCAGGAAAACCTGAATGCGGAAAGAACAGAGAAAAAAAGCCTTCTCTCCACTCTAAAGCAGAAGAAGGAGGAAATAGAGAGGTTAACAGAGGAATTGAAGACGCAAAAGGAGAAGGAAAAGATATTGAGTGCGCGCGTAAAGACTCTTCAAGAGGAAAAAAGAAAAGTGCTGGCAAGGCTATCGGATCTGGAAAAGGAAAAAGAGGTTAGTCTAAAAAAGATTGTGGTCAAACCAAGCCCAGAGTTTACAGGAAAGGTGCTAATAGTAAATAGACGATTTAACTTCTTGATGATTGACCTGGGAGAAGAGGATGGTTTAACCCCTGGAATAGTATTAGGAGTTTATCGCAATAACAACCTATTGGCAAAGATAAAGGTAAAAGCGGTATATCAACACATTGCTGAGGCAAGTATTCTAAAAGCACGCGCTCCTATTAGCAAGGGAGATAAGGTGCAAAGTATACTCACGGAAGTTGAGGAATGAAAGTAAAGGGAGAGGTCTATCTACCTGGAGATAAATCCATTTCTCACCGCGCAGTAATTCTCTCTTCAATCTCCACAGGAACTACCGAGATTGAAGATTTTTTATTTTGTGAGGACTGCCTAAGCACCATCAATGCCTTCCAAGAAATGGGGATAAAGATAGAACTATCTGAAAAGAAAAAGAAAGTGGTGGTTTATGGTAAGGGATTAAAAGGTTTGAGCAAACCTAATAAACCTCTTTATTTAGGAAACTCAGGCACTTCTATGCGCCTTCTATCTGGGCTGTTAAGTGGGCAAAGTTTTTCTGCGAGATTAGAAGGAGATGCGTCTTTAAGTAAAAGACCTATGGCGAGAATCACTGTCCCTCTAAGATTGATGGGTGCCCAGATAAAAGGAAGAAAAAAAGAGGAAGAGGAATATCCTCCTCTGGTTATCAGCAGAAGAAAAGGAAATAAGCCTTTGCAAGGAATTGAATACCGAATTCCTGTTGCCAGTGCTCAAGTAAAATCTGCGCTTCTTCTTGCCGGGCTCTATGCCAGAGGAAAAACAGAGATTACCGAGATTGCCAAAACTCGTGATCACACCGAGAGGATGTTAAAACTATTTAAAGCAAACCTCTCTGTAAAGGGATTAAAATGTCTTATCTACCCCTCTATCTTATCCTCTCCTAAAAGGATAAAGATTCCCGGGGATATCTCCAGCGCGGCTTTCTTCTTGGTAGCCGCTCTTCTTCTTCCTAATTCCTCTCTGGTTATAAAAAATGTGGGACTAAACCCTACACGCACAGGAATTATTGACGCTCTGAAGAAGATGGGTGCAGAGATAAGGGTTAAAAAGAGAGAAGAAAAAGGGGAAGGTGAGCCAATGGGAGAGATAAAGGTAGAAACAAGCAGACTAAAAGGCATCGAAATCAAAGGAAAGATAATCCCCCGGCTTATTGACGAGATTCCCATCTTGATGGTAGCCGCTTGTTTTGCCAAAGGAGAAACGAGAATAAAGGATATAGGAGAATTAAGGATAAAAGAGGTTGACAGAATTCACTCTCTTTGTTATAATCTGAAAAAGATGGGAGCAGAGATAGAAGAGAAAGAAGAAGAGGTGATAATCACTGGCACAAAAAGGCTGAAGGGTGCAGCGCTGGATAGCTTCAAAGATCATCGCACAGCAATGGCTTTAACTATTGCGGGACTAAAAGCAGAAGGGAAAACGGTAATCAAAGATAAAGAGTGCATCAAGGTTTCCTTCCCTGATTTTGAAGAGAGATTAAAGAGAATTATTGAGTAAAAATAGAAATTTTGGGAGTGGCAGTTTAGTTGACTGCTGAACCAAGGGAGGAGAAGATGGGAAACAAAGAAAGATGGGGATTATGGGTATGTATAGTTGTTCTGTTTCTTATCTCTATTGCAAACTCTATTGCCATAGGAAGAGAGAAGAAACAACTCAGGAGGGCTAACAGAAAACTCCAGCAAATTGCTACCCTCCGTCAAGACACTGCAAAAAGAGTAAAGGAGATAGTGGAAAAAAGGATGGCTAACATTGAGAAAAACTTCAGAGCAACAGAGAATAACTTTAAGATGCTCAGTGAACGCACCGATAAACTTGAGCAGGAAATTCTGAATGCAAGAGGAGATCTCCTGAAGATAAAAACAGGACTGAAAAGAAGAATGGAAAGGATAGAGAATAGAGTTAAAAAGATAGGAAAATCTTTAGAAAAACCAGAGAAAGAACAAGAGTAGGTTGCGAGGAAAGAAGGTTATTGTTTCTGGAATGAAGACATTGAGCAAGGATAGAAATCGGAGGGAGAGATGAAAAATATATGGGCAATAATTGGGGGAGTATTGGCTGCGGTAATAGGTGTATTTGCTCTAATAAAGTGGATTCATGCTATCTGGATTATTATCCAGGGAGGAATTGTCATCTTTCTAATTGCCGGAGGAATAATCAGCGTCGCTATCGGCATCAGTAATCTTAAAGAGAAGTTAGCCGAGAAGAAAGAGGAAGAAAAGGAAAAGAAGTAGAACTGCTCGCCTTTTCTTTGCCCTTCTCCTTCCTACCAACATAAAATCAGAAAAATGAGAGAGGTAAAGATTTATGCCCGCGCAGGACAAGGAGCAATCACCAGCGCGGTAATATTAGGGCAAGCGTTGTTTTTAGAAGGGAAGTACTCCTATGCCTTCCCCCACTTTGGTGCGGCGCGAATGCGCGCTCCAATGAATGCCTTTCTCCGCTTCGATACCAAACCGGTAAGAATGCATTGTCAGATCTATCATCCTGACTATATCATAATTGTTGATCCTACTTTAATAGATACCCTTGATTGCTTCCAGGGATTTAAAGCACAGGGAACAGTAATAATAAATGCCCCAAAAGAGGAAAAGAAACCCTCGCTGGATAACCCCTCCAGTTTCCTTCACGATGAACAATCCTCTTTCTATAAAAAGATAAAACAGAAGATAGATAGCCAAAAGTTGGTTATTCTCTCTGCTGAGGAGATTGCTCAACAGACCATTGGGAAACCCTTTGCCAATACTCCTCTTTTGGGAGCCTTCGCTAAGGCTACGGGAGAGATAAAATTGGAATCCTTACTAAAGGCAATCAGTATGCAATTTGCAGGAAAAAAGGAGTTGTTAGAGAAAAACTTGAAAGCAGCGCAGAAAGGCTATGAGGTGCTATGAAGAAGTTTATTGAGGGCTCACAAGCGGTTGCAGAAGCAATAAGATTATGTAAACCCGGGGTAATCTCTGCTTATCCTATCACTCCCCAAACCCATATTGTAGAGAATCTTGCCCAGTTCGTTGCTGATGGTGAACTTGATGCTCAATTCGTCAATGTAGAATCTGAACATTCTGCTGCTTCAGTAGTCTTGGGAGCATTAGCCACTGGGGTGCGCGCCTTTACTGCTACCAGTTCGCAAGGACTTCTCCTAATGGCAGAGGTTCTCTATAACATTGCGGGTATGCGTCTTCCGCTGGTGCTAACCTGTGCTAATCGTGCGCTCTCTGCTCCTATCTCCATCTGGAATGACCATCAAGACTCTTTGGGAATGCGAGATACAGGCTGGATACAGGTCTATGGAGAAAACAACCAAGAGGTATTGGACTTACATATTCAAGCCTATAAGTTAGCCGAGAAGATAATGCTTCCGGTGATGGTATGTATGGATGGCTATATCCTCACTCACGGTTATGAACCTGTGGATGTCCCTGAACAGGAGAAGGTAGATGAATTTCTTCCTTCTTATCAGAGCCATTACAAACTGGATCCTTCTCGGCCTATTACTATGGGATATCTTGCTGAACCAGCATATTATATGGAAACCCGCATAGACATTCAAAATGCTTTGAGAAAGGCACTG
>QNCL01000053.1 GCA_003645805.1 Candidatus Omnitrophota bacterium | reverse complement strand
CTAAAAAAATCTTTCCTTTTATAAACTTCACTCCTTTTCTTAGTAAATTATCTATAGTCTGAGGAGAAAAAGGAAGTCCTGCAAAGAAATACTCATTTCGTTTGCATAACCTTCTCTGAGGAAAACTTGCTATTCTACCCTCTTTGTCTAAAAAGATTACCTCTTCCATAAACCTTTTTCCGACGCAATTCTCCCTCAAATTCTCCTCTTCCCATTCCCAGCGCTCCCTCATCCTTTCTGCTTCAAAAATCAGTTTCTCCTCTGCCCCCCTTAAGGCATTCTTCACCGCGGCAAAGTTAGCAGCCGCTATCCTCACCCCTCCCTCCTCCTTTTTTATCTTTTTCTTTATCTCCTCAGGAAGAAGGTTATATAGATTGAGCAATTTCTCAGAGGTTAAGGAGGAGAGAAAATCCTCGGCAAAGGATACCTCAATCCTCTGATCTAATACAAGAAGAGAATACAAAACAGGAATTCTATCAGAAGGAAAGAATCTAATGTATATCTGCGCCTGTGGGTCTATTTTGCTTAACGCAGTTAAAGCATACTCAACCACTGCCTCATTCTCATCCTGCAGACTCTCTGCCAAAGCAAAGACTACCTTTTCCTCTCTCGCTCTTATTTTCCCTAAAGCCCTTACTGCTGCGCGCCGTATATTCGCATCCTCACTCTCAAGCATCCTGAGCAAGGGTTCTACCGCTTTCTTGCTTTTGATATCGCCCAATATCTGAATTGCAGAGTAAGACATCCTTTCGTCTCCGTATTCCAACGCCTCTATCAACGCTCTCTCTATCTTCTCTCTGTTCTTGAGCATCTCCTTCAGAGCATCAGCAGAAATCTCGCGAACTCCTGCATCCTCATCCTTCAACGCCTCCAGCAAAGCAGGTATTGCTTCCTCTCTATCTATTAAACCCAATGCTTTAGCAGAGAAGAAACGAATTCGCGGGAGGGGATGGGATTTAAGAAGTCTGCTAAGCAAAGGTAGGTTCTGAGAAAGAGCAAGTTTATCTACCTCTCCGGAAAGAAGATGGCTATAAAATTCTGCCAAGGGATGGTTTATCTTCTTTAACTTTCGCTCAATAGAGGAGATAGAACTTCTCTCATTTACTCTCTCAAGCGCCTGAAGCAATCTTCTTAAACGACGCATTTTTTTCTCTTCTAAAACCCCTCTAATAGGCAAGAAGGGGAAAAATGGAAAGCCAGAAAAGAAGAGATTGGATGTTGGATAATAAGATATGCTTAGCAGAGTTAAATGCATCAGGAGAGAGGAAATAATACCTCCCAATTTCTTAAACCAGAGAAAAAGATGCGGAGCCAAATAATGGAAGGACTGAAAAGAAAAAGGGAAGAACAGGGAGTAATAAAGAGTATCGGGATTTTCTTCTTTTCTTTCTTTTTTTATTTCTTTTCTATCTTGGGAGGAGAGAATGGGCAATCTTTCAGTAATGGGCTTACCATAAACCTCCTCCAGAACCTTTCTGTACTTAGCCCAGGGATTCGGATCCTTCACCACATCCAAATCTCTCCTAATCTTCTCAAAGTTCAGAGCAATGCCTAAAGCAGTAGAACAGATATACTCGCTTCTTGTCTCGGGAACTCTGTCTCCTGGTTTAACAAGATGATGAGCAACAATATTGGCTAAACTATTGGGAGAGATCTTTATATCTTCCTTCTCTCCTTCCACAGGAAAACTGTATATCTTCTGGCGATAAACCCTTTCTCTATCCCAATCCCCGCGTGGCACTTCTCCTATTAATTTCTCTAAGGTATATCTATGTAAAGGATCAAGATTATAGTCCTTCAGGGGAGGAAGATACGCAAGAATAGCCAATTTGCTTATTTCTTCTATCTGTGAGGGAGATAAGAAAGGCAATTGAGTCCGCAGTATATCTGGAAGCGAACGAGCAATTAGATACTTCTCAAGGTTTCTTGTCTGCTCTGCCAGTATCTCCTGTCCATGTCTTAAAACCAAAAACTGCAGGGCATTGGAAGCATTCTTTGCTAACTCTACAATACTTTCTCGCACCTCAGCAAACTCCAAATCCACAAACTCTCCCAGAAGAGAAAGATTCTCGCCATCAAGCCCGATAATATACAGATGAAGAAGATGGGCTTTACCCAAATTTTGAAACAGAGACTTTATCCGAAACTTGGTAAACTCTATCTCGCTTTTAAACCCTAAAGCCTTCCATACTGCTGGAGAAACTCTTCTCATCTGAAGTTCTCCCGGTGCTGTCCAGCGATAGAAACTAAAATTAACCCCTCTCTCATTGTATATCTGAAGTTGAGCCAATCTTCCTTCTGTTTCCTTCTGAATTAGAGGATAGGCTGGGTCGTCTTTTCTGAAGTAAAAACTATCCAATTCTCGCACTTCTGCCTGTAGATTTCCAAACAACTCTATCAGGGCTTTTTCTCTTAAAGCAAGATTATAATTCTGCATCCCCTCAGGCATAACCCTTTCTCTTCCTTGAGCCTTATAGACCTTCAACCTTCGTCTAGTCTCTCCTTTGCAGTAGATTAGTTTGTTATTCTGAAAAAGAACTACAAACCCTCTTCCTGAGGTGCGATAACCAAACATAGGAACATAGTCCTCTTCGCTCATCTTTATTGTCTTCACTCCCTCTTTTGTCTTCAAATGAAACTCTTGAGGAGGCCAATCATCAGAGACCTCTGTATAGAAGATACCTGTGCCAGGAACAATTTTCCCCTCTATATACTTTGGTTTTACATAGATTACAGGAAGTATCTCATAAGCAGCCTCACTTAATTCTACTCCATAATAAGAGGGACAAAAGTCTTTAATCTTTTTCCAATATTCCTCATCTCCTTCACTCTCTTTTCTTATATCGCTAATCAACCTCTGTATTCTTTCTATCTCCTGTTTTTCTATTCCGGGGGGCAAATCTATCTCTCCTTTCTCATTCATATACCCTACATTCAAACCTAACTTGCCTAAGGTGATAAGCAGGGAAAGATATAGATTTTCATTTACTCCCTGCTCATCCAATATTCTAATTAAGGAAGAGATTGCTTCTCTGCTTAAGGAAGAAATCACTCCTCTTTTCTTCAGTTTAGCCAAACTCTCTATCGCTGATTGACGAACTGTTTCATCTTCCTGTTTATCGCTGGCTATCTTTATCAAGATCTTAAAGGCTCTTTTATCTCCTACATTCCCCAAAGCCTTTATTAGGCAAAGACGCATATCCAATCTCTTTTCCAAAGAGAGCATTCTAATTAGCGAAGGAGTAACAGTGGCATTGGGTCCTATTTGGGTTAAAGCCTCTATTATCCGAGCACGAATCTCTCTATCTTCCTCCTTCACTAATCTTCTAATCAATGGTTCTATACTCTCCTCTGCTCCAATTTCCCCCAAGACCCTTATTGCTGTTCCGCGGACCTCAGGAGCAGGATGCTCTAAGGCTTTATGTAAAAGAGAAATACTTTCCGAACTATAGCGATAGCGAGTTGAGAAGAAAGCGTCATAGAAAAGATGGGCATAGAAAGAAGCAAGAGGAGTGCGAATTTCTCTTAAGGCGCTGGCGGCAAAATGACGCACTATACGATCCTTATTTCCTAATATCTCAATCAGAACGGGAACTGCAGGCTCTCCTATCTTTACCAATGCCTCCTTTACGATCTTTTGCACCCCTATCTGCTCCTGATCATCAAGCAAAATATCAATTAAAGGTTTAATCGCTTCCTTACTTCTGGTCTCCCCTAATGCCCTCACAGATAACTCTCGAACATCCCTTCTCTCATCCTTCAATAGAGCCACCAACTCCTTTATCGCTTCTCTACTTCCTATCTTCCCCAACTTCAGAATCGCTTTCTCCCTCTCTCTATCTCCTCCCTCTCTCGCCTGCAAGATAAGTGTGTCTAACAGATGTTCATCTGCTCTGTCTTTGTTCTTAACTGAAGAAAGAAGGATGACAGCGGGGAATAAAACTGGGGAAAGAGGTTCGGAAAAAACGGGAAGGAAAAGAAGGATAAAAATCTGGAGAAAAATAAGGGGTAAGATAACCAATGCTATATTAGCAAAGGAATATTTATGTAAGATAATAAATGGCCTCTTGTTTAATTCGGTCCACACTTGCTTCTTATAATCCTTGAATTTCTGCTCTATTATCTCTTTGACTTCCTTATAGGACATCTGGGGATCATAAAGGAACCAGAAACTCTCCAGCACATTCTTTTGCCTTTGTTTATCCAAGAAACGAAACCAGTGTTGAAACTCCTCTCTTCTCATCTTCACCCTTTCCATACGCAGAAGGGCAAAGTCCTGCAAGAGATACAATATCTTTGCTCTATCTCTTTTTAAGGTCTCCTCATAGACAAATCCCTTTTCCTTAATTTTATCCAGGAGGTTTTTTGCAAAAGCAAAGGCTCCTTCGTTCTTCAGGACACTCTTTATCTTTCTCTCTGCACGCTCAACCTTGCTTCTGAGAACCTTCTCTTTTTCCCCACTGAAAACCTCTATCTCCTCTTCATTCAAATCCTTCTGCTCCTTTATCTTGCGAAGCAAAGAATTTCCTTTATCTGTCAATTGATAAACGTGATTCTCTCCGCGCTTTAACCAACCCCTCCTCTCTAATTTCCTCAGATAATCGCTTACCTTCTGATGTCTTTTTATCTTTAGCGCTCTGTAAATATCCATTACTCCTAATCCTTGAGAATAAAGACAGAAAATCCGCATCTTCTGTTTTGATAGACCTTTCTTTTTCTGCACAAGGCCCCTGATACCTTTTTCTATTGCCTCCTCTTGGTTTAAGAATTCTTCCAGGGTAGAAAAGGCAGTATCTTCTCTTAAACTTGCTTTATATTTCTCTACCCAGCGAGAGATCCCCATTTTCCAGAGTATGCTTAGATTAAGTCTATCCTCTTCTAAACATCTAAGGAACTCTTTACCCTTGGGAGTAAGATAGGCTTTATTTTTCTCTATCTTTATAAATCCATATTTCTTTAATCTGATAAGGGGATGGGATAAAGAGCCCCGGGAAGGAATATGCAGAACTTTTAGGGCTTCTGATTGGAGAAGAGATAATCTTAGTTTTAGAAGATACTTGAAATCTAACTCTGTAATAAAGACCTTCTTGCTCCATAACCTAAATCTCTGAAGCATTTGGTCTATATAATATGGAAGGAATCTATGCCTAAAGAAATGCTGAGCAAACCTATGCACCTCCTCAGCCAACTCTTCAGTCCAGAGTAAGTTTTTATTCTGGGCTCTCTGACGAGCAATTAGTTCTAAGGCTTCTTCGGCTATAAGGGAGGCAAGGGCAGG
>QNCL01000052.1 GCA_003645805.1 Candidatus Omnitrophota bacterium | reverse complement strand
TGGGATAAGTGGAGCGATGGGAGCAGTGTTTGGACCGACAGGAATGGCTACAGGTGCGCTGATAAATACTCTGAGTTTATTTACTCCCGCCTCCGCTTCTCCTGCCCAGACCTCTTTATCCTCTTCTTCAACCCCTCTTTCTTCCGAATTAGACTGGACTGCCGGCATCCCTGCTTTTCTCCTGCAAGGTTTTGGTTCCTTCTCTGAACCTTCCGGAGCCTCTTTGGCTGATGGAGAATATCTTAGCGGGAAGAGGGGAAAGCAAGGCAAACTTTCCTTTCAAGAATGGAAAAGACAGAATGGGGTTGAGTCTATCCAGCAACAGGTGCTTTCATATCCTTCCCCTGAAGTAAGTCTTATGTATGCAGGAGAAAGGTATCAGGACATCCCAGATTACAACAATGATGAGCCCATCAAAAGGCTTCTCTTGCCCATTATCAATGACCAGGAAGAGGTGATAGGAAGACAGATAGAGAGTGTTTATCTTTCCACCGATGGGAAGTATCAGATAAAGGTTAAGGAGAGGGTATATTATAATGAGTCTGGATCTGAGGTAGTTTCCTTTTCTGTGAGCGAAGAGGTGTGCAATAGAGATGGTAGTTCTTTATCTACTCCCATTACCAGAACAACCAACTATATGCCCAACAATCAGGTTGCCCAGACTCTAAGGAATGGAGGAAAGATAGTCTCCTACCGGGAAGGGAACTATGTTAAGGAGAAGACTACGGGGAGAATAGCAGTAAACTATACTCACGGGTTTTACTTAAGCAGTGTAGATATAGGAGGAAAGGAATATAAGGGCTATGTCCACTGGAGTATAGAAGGGGAGGGAAGAAAGGTTTTCCAGGCAAAGATTGCCGGTAATGAGTATAAGGAGATTTTCCAGACCTCTTCAGATGCACGCTACAACTCCCAAGGAGAACTGGTAAGCGGAAGCATAGAGATAAACTACTATCTCAACGGGAAGCCTACCTTTACCCACACAGAGAAGATAGAAAATCAAATAATAGAGGACAGAGAATTTACTATTACCACCATTACCGATAAGAACCTCTCGCAGAGGTTTGTGCAAACCCAGGTTATCAAGACAGATATAAATCAGCCCCAGAAGGAGATTGTGATTAGTCTCTCTGGGGGAGGAGAGGAAAGAGTAAAGGTGAATGTATCCGATATTGAGGTTTCTACCTACTTTGAGGGAAGGAGAGAGGAAACAGAGAGGATAAGTCATTATAAGCGCTATAGCAATCAGAGTATAGGATTGAAACTCTCTGTGCTTGCCGAGGAAGAAGGGGTGTATATCACCGACCCCATTCAGGGAGAGAAGATTAAAGGGGTGTATAAATACGAAGACTATAAGTTTATCAAGACCTCTTCAGGAGAGTATGAGGTGGTGGGATGGACAAAGAGGTTTGAGGGAGTAAAGGAGGAAAATCGGGTAAGTATTCCCATCTTTCAATACTATAGACAAAAAGGGGAGGTATATATTACTCCTTTCTTTGCAAAGGAAGGCAAATATGCTCTTTCTCCTTCTGCGCTTGTTTACTCCTCGACCTCTCAAAGGCCGGAGTATATCTACCACCATAAGAGCGGAGAAAAGATAAAGATTCCCGAGAATGGTGAGGTTCGTTTTGCTCGCAATGGAAATCTGGAGATAGTTATACCCGAGATAGTCGGGGAATATAAGATATATACAGAGAATATCGGAGATGGAAAGGATAGGATACAGATAAAGTATGTGGAAGATAAAGATGGCAATATCCTGAAGAATACCTTAGGGAGAGATTTCTTTACCCGAGAGACAAGGTTTGCTTTAGAAGGAGGGGAACTGGTAGCCTATGAACCGGTAGAGAAAGGGAGCGAGGAGGTGCGCAGATGGAAACTAAACGAAGAGGGAGTTTTTGATATAACCCAGAAAGAACCTACCTGGTGGGAGCAGTTAGCGAGTTTACCTGCTCAGACTGCTAATGCTGTTTTTCAAGCATGGGATAGTGTTAGATCCTTTATAGGCGATCCTATTAATCATTGGCTTGATCCCCCTGAGGCAGTAATAGAGACCCCTGAAGGCAATATCGAGATCCAGGTGTATACTTGGGCTCCTTCTATTTTTCACCACGATAAATCTCCTACCTGGGACTACTATATTGAAGTAGATGATTTAAGAGGGAAGAAAAGGGCTTATAACCTTCCCGGAGGAACTAATCTTTCTTGGGAGGAGAAGGAGAGGAGAATACCGCAGGAGGTGCAGGCAGTAAAGGAGAGAATAGAGAGAGGTTTAGCCGAAGGAAAAGAGTTGGACGAGGTAATAGTCAGCATATCTCCTTTAGCAGTAGTGGGAGAGGGCGCTTGGGGTAGATTAGACGGTCCCACTTCCTATGTCAATGATAGTGCTGCCTTTATATACTCCAATAATAATGACATTAATATATTCCATCCCTACTCTCCAAATGCAAGAATAGCCCAAGGTAGACCAGTTTCTAACTATATAGAGAAGCATAAACTTGGAGGAGAGGTGGTTATCTTTGGAGCAACTGAGTTAGCAGGCATAGGACTAAGCCTATTCTCAGCAGGAGCAAGGACTGCTTCTATAGGAGAAGGAGCCCTAACTGTTAACAGAGGAACGAGAGCCATAACTACTGCCAGTAGAGGAGCAGAGATTGCAGAAACAACTGGACGCACATCTTCTCTTGTTTCTCGTCTTCCTCTTCTTTCCCGACTCTCTCGTTCCGGAGAAGCGATCACAGAAGGGGCAAGCACGGCTACTCGGGCAAGTTGGGTGGAGAGGATAGGAGAGAGCAGGTTTATAAAAGGGATGGTGAGAACGAATGAACGCATTGATAACTGGCTCTCGAAGAGACCAATAGTGAGTTACTCCAGTGAAAAACTCCCTCGTCTTTCCCGCCTTCTTCAGAGGGTTAAAGGCAAGTTTGCTCAGCCGGGAAGAGTTGGTTCAGAGGTGGTTTCTACTTCCTCAGAAGGAAGCATTCTTTCTTCAGTAAAGAGTGGGTTGACTCTGGGAGAGAAAATAGTAAAGAACACACCCGGTGTGAGTCAGATGGCACGCTTTGCTGCTTGGAGTTTGGATACTGTTATTCCTTACACTGCAGTAGGAGGTAGTGTTTTAGGAGGAGGATTAGAATTAGCCAATTATACCCATATTCCTTCTTCTTTGACCATTAACAAAACAGACCTGCAAAGAGCAAATGAGCACCTTGCATCTCTGGGGATAGAAAAAAGGATTGAAACACCAGAGGTAGAGAGATATATTCAGGAGTGTATCCAGCAGAAGAAGGGATTTGTCTCTCCACATACCAAAGAACAATATGAAGCCATCCAGAGAAGGATAGAAGAAGCCCGGGAGCAAGGCAAGGAATATAAACTAAACGAGAACGAAGAGAAAGTTGTGGAGGAGTATCTTAAGGGAACTCTGGCGCAAACAAGTTGGCAGAAGAGCAAAGAGCAGATGCCCACAGGAGAGAAGGTTTTAGACTATATCACCAGCACCTCCCGCGCAATGTTCTCTGGCTATAAGGAGACAGTAGGTTCAGTGCTTAGCGGTTGGGGTTATACAGATAAAGAAAGAAATGGGGCTTATGAGACCAGGGCTTTCCGTGAGCAGGTCCTCTTTTCTCCTCTCTGGGAGAGTGCTCATAGTTGGGCGAACAAACAACCAATCTCTCCTGCTCTGCATACCCTTATCTACTACCCCGAACTTTTGACCGGCTTTGCTCAATTCCCCAGCCATGCTCTTGCTTATCCCCATGAGAGTTTGCGTGGTATAGGAAGATATATCTACTCTGTACCTGCTGCAGCAGCAGGCTATGACCCCAACTATTACTACGATACTATATTCGTAAGCAACTATGAACTCCTGCACCAAGGGAAGATAGACGCAGGCCATATATTAAATTTTGCCCTCAGTCTTCCTGTGCTTACCTCGGTAATAGATGCGGGTATCAGTGGAGAAGGTGATTATATCCAGGCAAAGCAGAGAAAGGAGATATGGGACAAGTGGGGTCCAAGAGTGAAGATTTGCACCTGTGAGAACAAGATGATAATGGGAGCAGATGGGCTTCCAGAGTTGGCTCAGCGCGACATCCCCTTTGTTGCTGTTAATACCCTGTTTGCCTTAGGCAGCCTGAGTGCTAGTGCCAGGATGAAAGAGCAGAGAGCAGAAGCAATACTTAAGCAAGAGAAGGGAATAGAGGCGTCTGTTCCTATGAAGTTAGGTCCAATAAGCAAAGCAGTAAACTGGGTTAGCAAAAAATTGGGCAAGACAGAGGTTGTTGCAGGCAGACAGGTAGGTAAACTGGAGTCCTTTTATACCAAACACCCCTTGGCTCACCAGATAATTTCCCATCCTACTACCTTCTGGCTACATCTGTATAGACTTCCTCTTGAGCATCTCAAGGTTAGAATAGGTGTGTCTACGGTTAAAGTGCTTGAAGGCAGAGGAAGGCAGGGGTTAGCAGAGAGAATAAAATCTCTTTCTCCTTCCCTTGCTATGCACTTGGAGACACAAAAGAAGAATGAACTCCTGCAAAGAGAGGCTCTTAATCTCCAGCGGAAAGAGATGGAGGAGGATATAAAGGAGATTGACAGGCACATAGAGGCTGTGAATAGGAAAGTGTCTCTCAAGAGAGAAGAGTTGGCAGGAGAGCGAGACATAAGGCGAAGGTTGTCTCTAAAAGAGGAGTTGGAGAGATTGGAGAGGGAAAGCAGAGAGGAGATTAGGGTGTTAGAGAAGGAGAGGGAGGTGAAGGAGCAGGCGATCAGACTAATAGATAGCAAGATAGACCACCTCTCTTCTTCAGGGTTAATCTCCGGGTTGGTGGCTATCGGAAGGGCAAAGGCATATAAACAAGCGCAGGGAGCCTTGAGAGAGGTATACAGAACAGTAGATCTGGAGAGGTTATCTCCTTCCACAAGAGCGAGGGTGGTGGAGGCGAGAAAGGCTGAACTTGTTCAGGAACTTTCTCGGCTACCTATAAGCGAACTGCGGAGGATACGGGAGAGTATAAAGAAAGGAGAAAAGGAGGTAGAGGTATCCTATAGACGCAGAGGATTTAAGCAGAAGAGAATCTATCCTATTGATTCTACGCTCAGATCTGCCTTGAGAGAGATATCCGGAGCAAGTAAGGAGCAGGAGAGGATAATAAGGAATTTAAATAGAGAGGGTCTATCTCTACTGAAGAAAGAATTGAGAGAAGGAAAGAAGACAATCTCTACCCCCTTAGGCGAGATAAAGGTTGAGGACGCCCAGCATCGTCAGATGCTTCTTCAGCAAGTAGAGTTAGCCGAGCAGAGATACGAGGCAAAATACTATGAACTATTCTCTGCGCAGGAGAGGATA
>QNCL01000051.1 GCA_003645805.1 Candidatus Omnitrophota bacterium | reverse complement strand
GATATATGCTCACAGTGCTCTTTCGCTCATATCTGCCTGCCTTCCTTGAAACACAAAGAAGGAATAGAGATTGTAGACAACACAGAATTAGAAGAAAAAGTAGACCGCCTTCAGGAGTTAAAAGATTATGTAAAAGAATACAAACAATTAGATGATGAGATAAAAAAATATACAGAAGGGAAAGAGGTGGCAGTGGGGAAATATCTCATCGCTGGGAAGTGGATAGTCAGAGAACTCCCCCCACAGCCACAGCGGACAGTCAAGTTCTGGCAAAGGAAGATAATAAGACTGGAGTGAAAATGGAGGTAATGACTATCAAAGAAATAGCAGAATATTTGAGAGTAAGTTATGCCACCATTTATAGATTGATTAGAAAAGGGGCTCTTCCTGCCTTCAAAATTGGAGGGCAGTGGAGAATTAAAAAAGAGGAATTGAATAAAAAAATCGCTGAGACTTGTATAAAAACAAAAACAGAGATTACAAAAAGCCACATCACAACAGAGCAAAAGTGCGAGGAGAAAAAAGAAGAAGAGAAGGTTATAGAAGAAAAAAGGCAAGAAGAACAAAAAGAAGAGTGGATCAGGGGGTGAAGGACGGCAGGTTGATATTTAGAGAGTGGAAAATACAGGAGGAAGAATGCGAAAAGGGGCTACTATAGAACAGGTTGAGAATGGATATATTATCAGACTTTGGGGGAGTAAATACTGTGTATCAAAAACATTCTACGAGACAATTTCTATTATAAGAAATTATTTTGGAATAGATAAGTCTATACCTTCTGTAAAAGAAGAAAAAAGGGGGGACAAATGAAAAAATTCATAATTAACTTACGGATAACAGAACTTGATGCGAATGCGGCTGGTATAGTGAGAAAAAGAGAGACTTATGACCTGATAAACGCTTGCCTTGACAAATTGGATATTGATGAATTTTTTGAATATATTGTCTCTTATGTGAAAGCCCAGAGGAAATAATTACTTTGTTTTGCTCACTCCTGCTCGGATAAACATCCCTATCAAAGCAGTAACGATAAGGTTCATATTAAGTTCCGCTCCATTCACCCAGGCTATAATGCAGCCCAGAATGGTCGCAATACCCGTCAAGTAAGTCTTTTTCCCTTTCAGGTATTCTCTTATCTGTGTCATCATATCTCACCTCCTTGCTATAACTTCAAAAACCACCTTAATATCGCTATTATCAACATCGCTAACACAGAAAAAAGCATAGCATCTATTTTAGCATTTAGATGTCTCAAATCGTTTTCCTTGATTTCCTTTATCGTTTTGAAGAGTATTTTAATATTAGCTTCCACCTCTCCACTCATTCTTACCAATTCCTTGATTGTTTTGTCTTGCATACATTCGTGTGCCATTTTACTCAAACCCGTATTTCTTCAAGTCTTTTGTAATCTCTTTGTAAATCTCCTTTAACTTCTCAATATCCCCTTTCTTCCGCAATCTCTTCAAGCGAGGGGAGTATTTCCTTGTCCATAATGTATAAAAAGGCTTTATTTTGTTTAACTTCTTTAATTCCTCTCTGCTTATAATCTGTGTTCTCTTCTTTTGCATCAAGGTTTCATAAGTGGAGAAATAACTATTTAATTGTCTCGCAGGGAATTCAGGGGTTCTTAACAACAACTCTCCGATTACAGGTATATCTGCAAGTTCTCTCTGTGGGCGTATAGGTAATTGCCTGACCCACCCACCTGTGTAAGCGTTCAGCAGATAATCTATCTGGATGGGAGATATCTTCATTCCCCATCTGTCCAATTCTTTTGAAAGGGAGGCTGCCAGTTTAGTGGTATATTCTCTTTTTCTTTCTGTGACATATAAATATTGCATTCCTTCTGTTTCAATCGGGCGTCCCAGAAAGTCTTTATTGCTTTTCACATCAATAATTGGCTTCACAAGAGAAGGAGTGGGGTCAGGAATTTGCATCTTTATCAATTGTGCCAATCCTTCCAGATAATCAGGGTCTTTCTTTTCAAGATAATCTAAAGCAGCGAGAGGGGCAGAACCGAATACAATCCCTAATTCAAAGGGCACAGGCAGCCTCCAAATTGTCTTCCCATCCCTGCTTTCAATGAAGAAGTTGTTGTATTTATAGGAAGGTGGAAGGTTTTTATACCATTGCTTTTTTCGGTTTTTGAGATATAAGAGAATGCTGGGGAGAGTAATATATAAAATCCCTCTTATGATTACTCTCGCAGGGTTTTCTCTGAAAGAGCGGTAGAACTTCTCGGGTCCACGAATAGATACATTAAAGAAAGCGGCTATTTCGTTAATTCTTTTCGCTAAATAACCTGATTTTGTAAAATTTATTGTCACATCCTGAGCATCGTTGAATGCTTGAACAAAACAATCCTCCTCAGTCCAGTCTGGGTGCTCTTTTCTGTATTTTTCATACATTGCCTCCAGTTCTGCACTGCGTGGGGCTAATTCAAAAAAGGAGAATAGATTTCTTGTGGCATCTATCGGGTGCTTTATTACTTTTAGCACTTTACCCATTTTGCCTAATTTTTCTAACAATACCTCATCATAAATAGCCATCGTTGCCGCTCTATCCAGTCCAATCATTCCCGAGAGAGCCCCGCCCATATACTTGAACCTCCATATTAAATCTCCTGTTTTCGCAGTTATCTCTTTATAACTGCCTTTCAATGTATCAAAAACAGGGATGGAGATTTTTCTTTTTGAGAAAACTGCATAAGTGAAAGCATCTCGGAAAGGGTTTCTTGCCAGAGCGAATGCTACCCTCAGCCCTGTTGCTCCCAGACGAAGCATCCTCGCAAAGGGAGCGAATAAAACCCTTACCACTGCGGGGAGTTTTACCATATCCACTCCCGACAAGGCTCTGTATAGGTCAGGATGCACTTCATAAAAGACCCTTTCTCCATCTTCTACAATAGAAAAAACATTGTCTTTTCCTTTATATTGCCACCCTTGAAAGAAGACCGTTGTGATTTGATTTATATCCACATCTGCTAAATCATATCCTAAGGTTTTAAGCACTTCTTTTAGATTTATCTTTCTCGCTTCCACAGGAGGTGGAATTCTGGTAATAAAACCTCCTACCCTTTCTCTCTTTGCCAGGTCAGCAAATAATTTTGCTAATCTTATCTTATGTGCCTTTGCTATGAGTTCTGTTGTTTGAGCAATCATCGCTTCAAGAGGATTAAGAATTGGTCTCCCGCTGCCTTTCATACGCTTTATCGCTTCTCCTCTATTTACATATCCCCCTGCTCCCTTCACCACTGCAATCTTATCTATAAAAGCCCTCTTAAAAGGCAAATAAACAGGGTTCAGGTCTCTGATTAGTTGGTTTTCTTTCTCTGTTAGCCCTCCTGCTCTTGTTATCCAGTTTACAAGATGCCCGCTCCATTCTGTCAATTCCTCTAAGGCTTTATCCCATACATCATTTTTGTATTTATCCACGATATATTTTGCATCTTCTATATCTATCCCGCTCTCAATACCTCTCTTTGCAAGGTTTAGAGCCCTCTTTGCTGCACCATAGACTATAAAAGATTTTATTTTTTTATTTGGAATGGGTTTCAAGATTTCTACCAATCCCTTTCCTACTATGTTTCCATACTCATCAACCGCCTTTTCCATTACGAATGTTCTCGCAATAACCCCTGCTTTTGCCTTCATATAAGTAGCCATTGTGAAGGGGGATTGGGTGGGACGCAGGTTTTTACCTACTTTCAAGCCCATCTGGTCTTCTATCTTTTTGATTAAATAAAACTCATCGTGGAAATTCTTTAATATCCAATCCTTCGCTCTCTGTAATTTATCCGCAACCCCACCTATTTTTGTATGCTCTCCCTTCCAGTCTATCTGTGCTAAAATTCTGTTCTCTGCCCCTTGTTTCTGCCATATAGTAAGCATCTCTTTGAGTTTTAGTATCTTCTTCTCTAAATCAGGATGCTCTTTCAGGAATGTTTCTGTGAAGAATTTATAGAATTTAGGGGCTTTCTGCGAGGCTTTATCAGTAGTTAGGAAGTATCTCATAAACTCCGCAAACCCCTCTGAGGTTCTTCTTTGTTTCTGGTCATAATCCAGATTACCTAATTCTCTGATAATCTCTCTCCTCTTCCCGAGAGGGATTTTCTGTGTCCGCCAGTGTTTTCCCAATGATTGCTTCATCTGCTTATCTATGTGATGGGCAAGTTCGTGCGTAAGGGGTTCTAATTCTCCCCAGGTCCTTAGTCTTATTAACTCTTCTTTTGTCTTGTATTGCCCTGCTTCTTTCCTCATACGCACTGTGACCTTGCCTCGTATAGGAACTCCAAACGCTTTCTCTACCCAATGAATAATCTGCGTTTTATTTATCTTTTTTTCTGTCTCAGGCTCTTTAGCCATCTCTACTTCATATTTTTTAGCCATCAATTTCTGCACAGTTGGGGGTTTTTCTGGGGTTTCTTTGGGTTTTGCTTCTTTTGCTCCCTTGATTGCTTGGTTGTAGAAATCTTTTGTAAGAACTTGATGAGGATAAAAAACTGTGATTTCTAAATTTTTATCAAATTTGGTATGTCCCAATATAATAGCATCATACCCTTCTTTTTTTAGTTGTCTTATAAAACTATTAACTCTTCCCGCATAAGTTTTATACCTTCCCCAATATATATCCGTTATAGTATCCTTCCATCCCTCTGTTACTCTTCTCCACCTTTCATTATTTAGGTCTGCCCATTCAGGACCTTCAATAATAAAAGGTTTTTTGATTTTCAACCTTGCTTCTATTATTCTTTTACCATATTTAGATGCTTCACCTTTGGAAGTTGCAAAACTTAGAGTTCCCTTTCCCATTCCTAATCCAAGTTTTAATCCTTTTTTATCTGTAAGTTTCTTAAAATCAAAAAACTTAAATTGAGCATTAGTTCCGTGATATACTGGTTGTTTTATATAACTATCTTTAACAAAATCCTTTACAAACTCCTCCTCACTCTTATACTTCCTCGCCTCTTCTGCTAATGGCTCTAATTCTTCAGGGATTGGTTCTTCTTTTGCTTTAATAGGCTCTTTCGTAATTTCTGGTTTCTTTACTTCAGTTGGCGTAATTTTGCCTTTTTCAGGGAGTTTTTGAGGGGGGATGGAAGGTTTTTTGATGGTTTTTGCATACTCTATCATCTCTTTCTGCAATTCAGGATGCTCTCTCCACACCCTCATCCATTCTGATGTGCCAGGAACAACCCCCTCATAAGGTTTTTTACCTATTCTCTTTGCTGCCTCAATCTCCATCTGCCGTCTTACTTCAAAGAGTTCCGGAGATTGCTTCAATGCCTGTGCCAGCGAAATATCCCCTCGCTTAAGTGCCAGTTCAATCTCTTCTTGTGTGGGAATTCTTAATGCGGTAGGTTGCTCTACTCCCATTCTTTTCAAAATTCTATATCTTATCCCTGCTAATTCTCCTCTGAG
>QNCL01000050.1 GCA_003645805.1 Candidatus Omnitrophota bacterium | reverse complement strand
GCTACGATTCTCAGCGTCACGGAACAGGGCTTTGGGAAGCGCACAGAGTTCTCTGAATACAGAAGGCAGGCACGCGGAGGTAAAGGGATGATAAATATTAGAACTACAAAGAGGAATGGTAATACGCACCTCTATTGCCGAGATAAGGAAGGTGAGTAGAAATACTCAAGGAGTAAGATTGGTCTCTTTAAATCCCGGAGATAGGGTGATGGCAGTGGCAAGGGTGATAGAGGAGCAGGAGTAGGGAATGAGAGGATATGAGTTGCTTGAGCATACCGCAGATATAGGGCTAAGGGTGCGGGGAAAAGACATAGAGGAAATCTTTATCTATGCCGCCGAAGGAATGTTTGCAATTATTGCCGGAACAGAAGGGATAGAAACTCGAGAAGAGATAAAGATAGAATGTGAAGCAGAAGATATAGAGGAGTTGCTGGTAAATTGGTTAAGCGAATTGCTTTATTGCTTTAATGTGAAGAGGATTTTGGGCAAGGAGTTCTTTATAGAGAAACTGGAGGAGAATCGGGTTAAAGGAGGAGTTAAAGGAGAGGAGTTTGATGAAGAAAGACATTTATTGCTTAATGAGATAAAAGGAGTAACCTATCACAATTTAAGAATAGAAAAGAAAGGAGAGATGTGGGAGGCTGAGGTTATCTTTGATGTATGAGGAGGTTTTGAGATATGAGCGAAAGTTGGACAGGACCGCTTGAGAAGGTTAACGACTTCTGTTATGAGATACCCAGAACCTATAAATCAGGGATGCGTGTCCCGGGAAGGATCTATGCCAATCAGAAGATGCTGGAGGATATTCGGCGGGATAGAGCGCCTGAGCAGGTAGCCAATACCGCCTTTCTCCCGGGAATAGTAAAATACTCTTTAGCAATGCCTGATATCCACTGGGGTTATGGTTTCTGTATAGGAGGAGTGGTAGCAACAGACCCTGATAAGGAGGGGGTAATTGCTCCCGGAGGTGTAGGTTATGATATAAACTGCGGGGTTCGCCTTCTGCGCACCAGGATTAGTTATGAGGAGATAAAGAATAGGATTGAGGCGTTGATTAACCTTCTCTTTCAAGAGATCCCTGCGGGTTTAGGCTCAAAGGGAGGAATTAGATTGGCAGGAAAGGAGAAGGAAAGAGTGCTTATAGAAGGAGCAGGTTGGGCAGTAAGGCAGGGATATGGCGTAGAGAGGGATTTGCAGTTTACTGAGGAAAAAGGGGCACTCAAGGGAGCAGATCCGGGCAAGGTTTCTTCCCGGGCATATGAGAGAGGAAAGGCGCAGGTAGGGACATTAGGGAGTGGAAACCATTTTTGCGAGATTCAGGTGATAGAGGAGATCTACGAACCAGAGATAAGCAAAGTCTTTGGGTTATTTAAGGGGCAGATTACGGTAATGATCCATAGTGGCTCCCGCGGATTTGGATATCAGATATGTGATGACTATCTAAAAAAGATGCTCGTGCATTTTGATAAGAGCAAACTCCCGGATCGTCAACTTGTCTGTGCCCCCTTAAACTCTAAGGAGGGAAGAGACTATTTTTCTGCAATGTCCTGTGCCGCTAACTATGCCTGGGCGAACCGTCAAGTTTTGATGCACCTTGTGCGTAAGGGGTTTGCAAAATTCTTTGGGCAGAAATGGGAGGATTTGGGGATGGAGTTGGTCTATGATGTTGCACACAATATTGCCAAGATTGAAGAGCATAAGGTTGACGGAAAGAGAAAAAGACTTTGTGTGCACCGCAAAGGGGCTACGCGCGCCTTTCCTCCTTTTCATCCGGATATTCCTCACGAATACAAACAGGTGGGGCAACCAGTGATTATCCCAGGAGATATGGGAAGACACTCTTTTCTCCTGGTAGGCACAGAAAAGGCAATGGAGGAAGCATTCGGTTCAACCTGCCATGGTGCAGGTAGATTGATGTCTCGCACAGCGGCAATAAAGTCCGTAAACAAATCTGTTTTGGCAAGAGAACTGAAGAGCAAGGGAATAGTGATTAGAACAGCAGGAAAGGAAACATTAGCAGAGGAAGCACCTCAGGCATACAAAGATGTAGAGGATGTGGTAGATGTTGTGCAGGGAGCGGGTATTTCTAAAAAAGTCTGCCGAATGAAACCGTTAGGAGTGATAAAGGGTTAGTGGTGCAAGTAGAGGGGAGATTAGGATGCTGGATCTGAAGTTTATTCGCACACATCCAGAATTGGTGAAGAAATCAGCAGAAGCAAAGGGAGAGAAGGTGGATATCGATTCTCTGCTGAAGTTGGATGAGAAGATGCGCACTCTTAAGAGCACAGTAGAAGAGTTGCGAGCAAAGAGGAACAGGGAGAGCGAGGAGATCGGAGAGATAAAGAAAAGAGGGCTGGAGGTTAGAGAAAGGGTTCAGGAGATGCGCAATTTATCCAGCAAGATAAAAGAAAAAGAAGGGGAACTTCGAGAGGTGGAGGAGAAGATAGAAAACCTGCTTTCTTATATCCCCAATCTTGCTCACTCCTCTGTTCCCATAGGGAAAGGAAAAGAGGATAATAAGATAATAAGAGAGGAGGGAGAGAAGCGATCCTTTTCTTTTCCTCCCAAAAACCATTTAGAGTTAGCAGAGAATTTAGACATTCTTGATTTTAAGCGTTCCGTAAAGATTGTTGGTTCTAACTTTCCTTTATTCAAAGGAAAAGGTGCTCTTTTGGAAAGGGCATTGATAAACCTCTTTTTAGATGTGCATATTCAGAGAGGATATAAGGAGATTTCTCCTCCTCTTTTAGTCAATCGCTCTTCAATGTTTAATACTGGACAACTACCCAAGTTAGAAGGAGATATGTATTGTCTGGAAAAAGACAATCTATTTCTCATTCCTACTGCAGAGGTTCCTCTTACCAATCTGCATCGTGATGAGATTCTGGATGAGCGCGAACTTCCTCTTAAGTATGTTGCTTATACTCCCTGTTTTCGGCGAGAGGCGGGGAGTTATGGCAGAGAAACTAAAGGGTTGGTGCGGGTGCATCAGTTTGATAAGGTGGAATTGGTGAAGTTTGTGCATGCGGAGAATTCTTATGAGGAATTAGAATCTCTACTCACCGATGCTGAGGAGGTATTGAAGAGGCTGAATTTGCCCTACAGGGTAGTCCTTCTATGTACGGGAGAACTGAGTTTTGCTTCTACTAAGTGCTACGATCTGGAGGTATTTGCTCCAGGGAGCAATCTATGGTTAGAGGTAAGTAGTTGTGCCAATTTTGAGGATTTTCAAGCACGGCGGGCAAATATAAGGTATAGAACAAAGCAAGGGCTTCGCTATGTGCATACCTTAAATGCTTCAGGAGTGGCTCTGGCGCGCACCTTAATTGCTTTGCTTGAAAACTACCAACAGGAAGACGGAAGTATAAAACTTCCCTCTGTTTTAGAGAAATATATTGATGGCAAAGAAATCAGAAAGTAGTCTTTCCTTATCTGGAGCGGGAAAGTTTCTCTTTGGCATCTTTCTTAGTATCTTTGCTCTTATTCTCACCTACTCCTTCTTGAAACTTCTCTCTTCTTTTAGAATAGAGGTAAATGAAGCCTATTTTTTACTGGGAGCAGGGAGTTATGCCTTATTTCACTTTCTGTTTAGAAAACCATTTTTACCTTATATCTTTGGGCATGAACTAAGCCATGCCCTCTCTATTCTTCTGCTCAAAGGAAAGGTAAAAAAGATTCATATCTCTGCACAAAGAGGAAGTGTAAAGGGGACAAAAACAAATTTTTTTATTGCTCTTTCTCCCTATCTATTTCCTATCTATAGCCTTGCCATAGTTATTGTATATCTTCTCCTTTCCATCTTCTTAGATGTAAGAAAATACTTGAGTTTTTTTCTCTTTCTTATTGGTTTCACCTGGGCATTCCACCTTCTTTTGACTGTTTATTTTCTTTCTCAAAGACAGAGGGATATTATTCAAACTGGTCGCCTTTTCTCTTTCTCTTTAATCTATACGGTTAACCTCCTCACCTTGGTGTTTATCCTTTCCTGTTTGTCCAAGCACATTAGTTTTGAGCACTTCCTCTTAGTAGTAGAAAAAGAGATAAGAAAGGTCTTGGCTTACCTATAAGGAAGGATGGCAGAGTGGTTGAATGCGCCGGTCTTGAAAACCGGAGTCCGCTTATGCGGGCCGCAGGTTCGAATCCTGCTCCTTCCGCCAATATTTCACGCTAGAATTTGGAGGCTCGAACCAATCTTTTTTAGAGAATTACGAGATAGTTGACGATTTTTCTATTTTAATTGGTTAAAATTTAGGATGAGATAAAAACTATGGAAAATTTATTAAACAATTTGAAATCATTACTTCAAAAAGATGAACGCCTTGTAAGCGAAGGCGAGATTTTGAAGAATAAAGTTATTGAACTGGCTTTGAAACTGGATAAAGGACTTATAAAACTTCTTTTGCCTGATAAGAAGATGAAAGAAGTATTTTTTGTTGAAGTGAATGGAACGCTTATTTTTGATAAAGACAAGTTTGTAAAATTTGTCTCCAACAAACAATTTTTGCCGGATTCTTATACTGCTTTTAAGAATAAAATCGGATTGATTGATGAAAAAGGCGAGTTTATCAGCGAGAAAAAAGAAGTTGTGCTTTCTTGGCCCTATAAAGATTGTGTTTTAGAAGGCGGAATGACAAAAGAAGACCAAAAACGCGATGAAATTTTCTGGAATGAAATTTTAGCGCCAGATGAAATCAGTCGTCTTTTTGACCCTAAAGTTTTTACCAACGCAAAACGAATTGACGCCAAAGGTGAGCATAAATTTGATGGCTTTCGGACAGATGAAAATGGTGACATTTAAGATAACTTAATTATTAAAGGCAACAATC
This sequence comes from Candidatus Omnitrophota bacterium, assembly GCA_003645805.1. Lineage (GTDB taxonomy): Bacteria > Omnitrophota > 4484-213 > 4484-213 > 4484-213 > B17-G2. The sequence continues at coordinate 633 of QNCL01000050.1, read as the reverse complement.
TTTTAGTTCTCCACTCTCTCAAAAAACGCTTTGCTGGGAAAGTGAAGCTGATTTACATTGATCCGCCGTATAATACTGGGAGTTCAAAAGATACTTTTACTTATAACAACAGCTTTAAACATTCTACATGGCTGACATTTATGAAAAATAGACTGGAGGTGGCCAAATTACTTTTAAAAGAAGATGGCGTTTTGCAGGTTGCAATTGATGAAAACGAGCAACCTCGATTGGGTGTTTTGATAGACGAGATTTTTGATGATTTTGAAAAGCATTGCATTACAATTATTCATAATCCGAGAGGAGTACAGGGTACTAATTTCTCATATACGAACGAGTTTGTGTATTTTATTTTTAGGAAAGGACTTAAGGTGATAGGTAAGATAAAAAGAGAAAAGCCGTTAGAGGAAGAGTTTAAAGATCATGGTGGAGAGTCTTTAAGAACAGACGCTAGAAATTGCTTTTATCCAATTTTGGTTAAGGATAATAAGATTATTGGTTTTGGAGAAGTGCCAGATGATGATTTTCATCCTGCTGGCAAAAATGTTAAAAGGCAAGATGGAATAATTGAAATTTGGCCAATTGATGTGCAAGGAGTAGAAAGGAAGTGGGTTTTCGCACGTCAGAGTGTAGAGT
>QNCL01000049.1 GCA_003645805.1 Candidatus Omnitrophota bacterium | reverse complement strand
TATGATGATGCAAACAAGAGCCTGGAACACTTTTGTGAGAAACTTAGCGAGATTGCTCAAATAGAAGAGAAGAAAGAAATAACAGGTGAGCATTCTCTCCGTTAGATGATAGAGGAGATTCTTAAAGGATTAAATAAGGAACAGAAAGAGGCTGTGCTCTTTGATGAGAAGCCTCTTCTGATTATTGCAGGAGCAGGCACAGGGAAAACGAGAGTAATTACCCGTAAGATTGCTTATCTAATCTCTACTAAAAAGGCAAAACCCTCAGAGATATTAGCCCTTACCTTCACTGAGAAGGCTGCAGCCGAGATGGAGGAAAGGGTAGATTTGCTTATTCCCTATGGATATGCAGATGTTCTTATCAGCACTTTTCATTCCTTTGGAGATGAGATTTTGCGCGAGAATGCTTTGCATTTAGGTTTGACACCTGACTTCAGGGTTTTAAGCAAAGCAGAGCAGATTGTTTTCTTCAAAGAACATCTCTTTGAGATCCCTCTTTCTTCTTATCGCCCTCTGGCTAATCCTACGCGCTATATTGATGCGTTTATTAGTTTGTTTAGCCGAGCAAAAGATGAGGATGTAAGTCCTCAGGAGTATTTAGAGTATGCTCAGAGGTTGGAGAAGGAAGCGAAAGGAGAAGAAGAGAAGGAGTTGGCCAGACAACAGAAAGAGATAGCCCTATGTTATAAGAAGTACGAGGATCTTTTATTGAAGAACAACTGTGTAGATTTTGGTAATCAGGTCTATCTAACCTTGAAACTTTTTCGTGAGCATCCTTCTATCCTCAAGGAGTATCAAGAGAGGTTCAGGTATATCCTGGTGGACGAATTCCAGGATACCAACTATAGCCAGTTTCAGTTGATAAGGCTTTTATCAGGAGAACAAACCAGGGTGACTGTGGTGGCTGACGATGATCAGGCAATCTATAGATTTCGAGGAGCAGCGATAGGGAATATCCTCAACTTTAGAAAGGCATATCCTGAAGCAAAGAGTATAATCTTAACCCAAAATTATCGGTCAGTCCAGATGATATTGGACTGTGCTTACCGTTTAATTCAATACAACAATCCCCATCGCTTAGAGGTAAAGGAAGGGATTGATAAGAGATTAAGAAGTGTGCGGGGGGCAGAAAGTTCTCGCACAGGTAGTAAAGAGGAAAAGAAAGGAGACTCTAAAGAATGCCCCCTTTCTGAGTATAAAGAGGTTCAGCATCTGTATTTTGAGACAGTCTCTGATGAGGCAGATAAGGTAGCAGAGATTATCAGAAAAGCGGTAGAGAGCAAGAGATATGTATATCAGGATTTTGCCATTCTGGTGCGTAGCAATGATGATGCTATTCCTTTCATTCAGGCGTTAAATATGAAGTCTATTCCGTGGAACTTTAGTGGAACTCAGCGACTTTATGCCCGCGAGGAGATCAAGACTCTAATTGCTTTTTTGAAGGTAATTACCAATCTCTATGATAGTCTGAGTCTCTATTATTTAGCGAGTTCAGATATCTATCGGTTAGATACCCTTGCTCTTACTCAAATAATGAACTATGCTACTCGCAAAAAGCGCAGTCTGTATGAGATCTTTCTTTCTCTTGCTCATATTCCTGAACTGCAGAAGATAGACAGTGAAAGCAAGGCAACCGTAGAGAAGATAGTAAGGGATATTAAACACTATGTTGAACTCTCTCGTCAACAGAGCACAGGTAGATTGCTTTATCTATTTCTGAGTGAAACTGGGTATTTAACTCGTCTGAGCAACTCAGGAGAGGTAAAGGATGAGCAGAAGATAGAGAGTATAGCCAGGTTTTTTGAGGTGGTAAAGAACACAGAACTTCTTTTACGCGAGGATAGAGTGATTAATTTTATTAACTATCTGGATGCTCTTATGGACGCAGGAGATGACCCGGCAACTGTAGAGATAAATCCAGACCTTCCCGCAGTAAATGTTCTTACTGTGCACAAAGCAAAAGGCTTGGAGTTTAGGGTGGTTTTTCTGGTAAGCCTGGTAATGTATAAGTTTCCTTTGCGTAATCGCAAGCAGGAGTTAGAGATTCCTGAGGAGTTGATAAAGGATATCTTGCCGGAGCGGGATTTCCACTTACAAGAGGAGAGAAGGTTGTTTTATGTGGGAATGACTCGGGCAAAGGAGAGGGTATTCTTTACCAGTGCACGCGACTATGGAGGCAAAAGAGCAAGGAAGGTTAGCCAGTTTGTTCTGGAGGCGTTAGATATTCCTCCCTTAAAAAAGCCCTCCTCTTCTTCTGCTTTAGAGAGGATTAACCGCCATCTTCCTTTGGCTTCTTCTCCTATCTTAAAATCCAACTCTTCTAAGAAGGGGTTAAATCTTAGTTATCTGCAAATAGATGATTACCTTACCTGTCCATTGAAATACAAATATGTGCATATTCTTCGTGTTCCTGTTCTGCCTCATCACAGCGTAGTCTATGGACGGGCAATGCATCTTGCTGTTGCCTATTATTATCAGAATAAACTGAAGGGAAGAAAGATAAGCAAGAGCGAGTTGTTAGGATATTTTGATTCTGTGTTTATAAGCGAAGGATTTCTTACCCGTGAACATGAGGAGTTAACGCGGGCTCAAGGCAGAGATGCGCTTTCCTCTTTTTTTGAGCGAGAGGAACAAAGAAATAAACCTCCTGCTTATGTGGAGAGAAGGTTTTCTTTTCTGATAGAGAAAGATAAGATTAGTGGGCGTTGGGATAGGATAGATATAGAGGAAGGAAAGGTGAGTATTATTGATTTTAAATCTTCCAAGGTTGAGGACCAAAGAGAAGCAGATAAGAAGAGCAAAGAGAGTTTGCAGTTGTCTATCTATGCTCTTGCTTATAAGAGTAGTTTTGGAAAGATTCCTGAGGAGGTAGGGCTTTATTTCTTGGAATCGGGAATAATAGGATCACACTCTCCTACAGAGGAGGATCTGAAAAAGACGGTGGAGAAGATTAAGGAGGCAAGTGAAGGAATTCGCAGAGGAGATTTTTCAGCAAAGCCTACTTATTTTGCTTGTCAGTTTTGTGCTTATCGAGGGATATGTCCAGAGGGAAGATAGACAAAAAAGGGTTGAAGAAACCTGCGATAAGGGAAGCAGGAGAAGGAAGCGAGATTGCTTTCAGGTGCAATGATAAGGGTAGGAGTTGCGGATTTGCCTTTGCATTATGGTAAGACTCCAGCGTGGTTATTTTCCCGGATGGAGTTGTTGGCGGGGGAGATTATTACTGTGATTGTTAAAGAGTATTCTGCCCAGGAATTCCTACGCAGGCTTGCTGATCCCTTCTGGTTCCAAGCCTTTGGTTGCTGTTTGGGATTTGACTGGCATTCCTCTGGATTGACCACCACTGTGTGTGCAGCCATCAAGTCTGCTTTAAAGGATAGAGGAAAGGAATTAGGAATCTTTGTTGCTGGAGGGAAGGGAAAGACTTCGCGTCAAACTCCTCAGGAGATTGCCGAGATAGGAGAAAAATCCTGGGTAGATAGCCCTGAGCAACTTATCTATGCCAGTAGACTTTCGGCTAAGGTAGATAATAACGCCTTGCAAGATGGCTATCAACTCTATCATCATAGTTTTTTCTTTACCTCTGAGGGGAAATGGGCAGTTGTTCAGCAAGGGATGTATGAGCATTGGGCAAGGCGCTATCACTGGTTGAGTGAGAAGATAGAGAGTTTTGTCTGCGAGCCTCATTCAGCAATCTACTCTCAACGCAAAGCAAGGGTGTTGAATATGGTGGCTAAAGAGAGCGAGGAGGTAAGGAAAGCCAGCGTTTATCTTGCCTGCCAGAAGCCAGAGAAGGTTGTCAAAGAGATAAAACATCTGGAGAGATTAACCCTACCCTCTAAACACTCTCTTTCCTTATTTGACATTCAGCCTCAGAACCTTTCCAGAGTCCTGTTAAGCACTTATGAAAGGCAACCCCAGAACTTTGAGGAGTTATTAGGGATAGAGGGGGTAGGAGCGAAGACTGTACGTGCTCTTTCCTTAATCTCTGAACTAATCTATGGCACAAAGGTAAGCACCCGCGACCCCGCCAGGTTTTCTTTTGCCCATGGGGGAAAGGATGGCTATCCGTATAAGGTGGAGAGAAGGATTTATGATAACTCCATTAACTTTCTGCGCGAGGCAATCTTGCAAGCAAAATTAGGACATCCTGAGAAATTAAAAGCAATGAAGAGATTGAGTAAGATGAGTCAGTCCCTATCCTATAGGGTAAGGTGAACTAATCTCTATAACCCAATAGCGATTTTCGCTTTTTCGCAAAGGTGCAATTTATCTATACAGAGAAGCCGCTTAATCATTGAATTCAGAAAAATCGCAAAGATTCTCTGAGTTTTTGTCTCAAGAGAAAAAACCTTAATTTTTTTGAATTCTCCTTGACAAATTAAAAAATGTATTGTATTTTTTAATACAGATAATTGTATATATTTATACAAATAGTTGTATGAAATATCGAGTAGACAAAGAGAGTTTATTCAATGTAATTAGAGGGTGGGATGCTTTTCTTAAAAAGCGAATTTATCTAATTGCCTGTGGTGGAACAGCGTTGACACTTCTGGGAATTAAGGCATCTACTAAAGATATTGATTTAATGGTTCCGAATTTAGATGAATATGATTACCTTATAAAGATTTTAAAACAAATAGGTTATAAACCTACCCGGGGTCAGGGTTGGAGAAGGAATTTGGAGCATTTTTTAAAGATTCTTAGGAGAGAGGAATTGGGTTAATGAAAAATAGTGAACTTTTAAGAAGGGTGAAATTATTAGGCTTTCCACTTCTTGAGGCAGAGGAGGACCAAGATGTAAATTTAACTTTGGCGGAAGTGGTAAAATCCCACGATATACGTCTTTGGGAGGGATTTCCTGTAATCTTGGCGAATTGTGCAGAGAAAGGATTATTTAATTATGATAAGGTAAAGAGGTATCTAAGAAAAGTTTCCGAAAAAACAAATTTTAATTTGCTGGTGGTATTGTCGCTTGCACTTTATAAATTTTTCCATCTCAAGCCTTCCTGGGCTAATGAACTTTACAATTGCCTTCCTGATAAGAGAAGAAAGAAAGTCGAGGAATTCTTAGAAAAATTCAGAAATGATACTGATTTTTGTATTGCAGGCCAAGAAATGTCAGTTCAACGATTAAAGAACACATTTAACAATTACTTTCATCAGAGCCAGAATAAATTAAATGAATTACTTTCTCTCAAAGATGAATTGAACCTTGAGTATTTATTATCGCAGATTTTCTCTCCCAAACAGAAGGAGTTATTCTTAAAGAAATTAAAGCGAGAAAAACTAAGTAAGACCGAAAGGGAATATTTTTCAAGGATGGTAAGAAAAAAAGTTCTGGCGCTGGCTAATTCGGACTTACATCGTTTAGCACAGAAATTATTGGAATATTAAGGATAAGAAATTAGATTAGGCGATTATAAAAAGATCTGATACTAAATTACAGACATATTTTGCTAATATTTAAAAGATATTTTTATCTCTCTCTATGAT
>QNCL01000048.1 GCA_003645805.1 Candidatus Omnitrophota bacterium | reverse complement strand
TTTTTGATAAAGTAAAACCCCATTTCCACCCCAGGGGTGGAAACAGGTAGAACAAAAACAGGAGTGAAGCACAGGGAAAGAGGGAATAAGATGGGGGAGAAAATCAGTTATAACCAAGCAAGAGAGGAGTTGGAGAGGATTTTGGAAAACCTGGAGAGGGAGAGTTTAGATGTGGATGAACTAACAAGGATGGTCAAGCGAGCGATGGAGCTTATTAGATTTTGCAAGGAAAAAATCTCTCACACGGAGATGGAAGTAAACAAGATTGTTAAGGAGTTTGAAGAGGAGGTTTCTTCAGAGAAGGAGGACAAGGAGGAGAGATGAGAAGAGTGGGTTTATTTATCTTGGCAGGACTGACATTCTCTCTGTTTGCAGGATGTGCTACTTTTGAGGAGAAGGTCACTCCTATACGAACACCGGAGGACTACTATTGGCATACTGAGGCAGGGGAGGTAGTGATTGCCTGTGAGATCTTAAAGAGTGCGGAGCAATCAAAGGCTCAATTTAATGTAGATTTGAACAAGAAGGGCATCTTGCCTGTAAAGTTGATTGTGAAGAACAAAGGGAAGGAGAGTGTTGAGATTGATAGATCGCAAATTTTTGGCGTATTGAATGACGGGTTAATGTTCAATGCCTATGCTTTGCATCAGAGTATAGAGAGAGTAGAGCAAGGAGAGATAAGCAGAGGAGCGATAAAAGGAGCAGGGAAAGGAGCGGTTGTGGGAGCAGTAGCAGGAGCAGCATTGGGAGCAGTGGGAGGTGACAGCAGTGATGTGGGAGGAATGGCTGGAGTAGGAGCAGTGATGGGTGGTCTTATGGGTGCAGCGATAGGCGCAGATTCCCTCGCTTCCTATATTCCTGAAAAACTGCATTATTTGAGTTGGGAGAAGAGAAGGATCCCTCCTGGTTATTTAGTAAGCGGTTTCATATTCCTGCCCAAGGCAGATTATGTCCAACTTAAGATAGGGGTGCTGAATCTTGACAAAAGAGAGCTCAGTGAAGCAGTGATAGACTTGAGGTAGAGAAACTTGGTGCAGATGCTTTTAAAGCAAGCCCCGGAATTGAATTTAAAGAAAGTCGAAAAATTTATTCCTTTTCTTCTGTCTTTTTCTTATATGTAAAAGGATATTCTTCTTGACTTTTTCTTTCTTTTATAGTATTTTATACACAGTTGAAAAATGAAGAGGGTTTTTCTTTAAGATGCTTCGGGCAGGAGGTTGTATTTAGGAGCGAAGATGGAAAAGCGAAGGCATCCACGCGCGGATATGAAGTTGGTGGTTTCTTATCGGGTCTCTGAGGAGGTTGATAATACTGACATCTCCCAGACAAAGAATGTAAGTTTAGGGGGGATGCTTCTTACTACCAATAAGTATTTCAAACCCGGAACCCAGTTGGCAGTAGGAATAAGGTTACTTGCAGATGCTCACCCTATAAACCTGTTAGGAAGGGTGGTAGAATCGCGTGAGGTGGTTAAAAACCTTATTTATGATACCCGTCTGGAGATATTAAGTATTGATAAAGAGCATAAGGAGATGTTGAAGAAAGCGGTGGAGAAGGGATTGGGCAAGACTTAGATAATAGTAGTTTAACCAGAGTACTGGTTAACTTTCTGCCTTTATGCCCACGCTTCAGGAGAAAAAGGGTAAGATAGAGAAACTTCTTGCGGAGTTAGGAGAGTTATCCATCCAGGCTCCCGAGAGGATTAAACTTACTGAACTTACTCAATTAACCCAGCAAGCCCCTATCATTCGCGCTACCAATTTCATCTTAGAGAAGGCTATCGACTCGCGCGCAAGCGATATTCTTATTGAACCTCTGGAGAAAAACACCCGCATTCGTATCCGCATCGACGGCATCCTGCACCAAGTAGAACTTCTTCCTAAATCCTTTCATTCTCTGATTGTCTCTCGCATCAAGGTTATTGCCGATCTGGATATTGCCGAGCACAGACTTCCTCAAGATGGGCAATTTCGTATAAGATATAAAGGGCGAGAGGTGGAGTTTCGTGTCTCTGTGTTTCCTACTATAACCGGAGAAAAGGTAGCCTTAAGGGTTTTAGACAAAACAACAGGATTGCTGGATATAGATAAATTAGGTATGAGTGAGGAGAAGTTGAAGAGGTTAAAACAAGCCGTTCTTCTTCCCCATGGGATGATTTTGGTATGCGGACCCACAGGCTCAGGCAAGACCACTACCCTTTACTCTATCCTGAGATTTATCCTTTCTCCTGAGAAGAACATTGTTACTGTAGAGGATCCTGTAGAGTATCAGATAAAAGGAATAAATCAAGTCTCGGTGAATCCTAAAACAGGGCTTGTATTTGGACGCTGTTTACGGGCTATTTTAAGACAGGACCCGGATGTAATTATGATAGGAGAAATAAGGGATTCTGAGACCCTTGATATTGCTGTAAAGGCGGCTCTTACTGGCCACTTGGTTTTAAGCACTTTGCATACCACCACTGCTGCAGGCTCAATTATTCGCTTAGTAGATATGGGTATAGAACCCTTTCTTATAAATGCTACCCTTATTGCCATTATCTCCCAGAGATTAGCCTGCCGAATTTGCCCCTCTTGTAGGAAGAGGTTGCCTTCTCAACCTTATTTTAAAGCAGAAGGATGCAAGGAGTGTATGAACACAGGATATAAAGGCAGGATACTTATCTCTGAGATACTATATATGAGTGCCCAGATCAGAGAGGCTATTCTCTCTAAAAGACTGGATGAGCACAGAATAAAAGAATTAGCCCGTAGTGAAGGAATGAGGACACTCCGAGAGGAAGCGGAGACGCTGGCAAGAGAGGGGATGATCAGTTTAGAGGAGGCTTATCGGGTAACCCCTCCAGATTGAGTTCAAGGAGATGCGCGCCACAAAGATAAATTTGCCCAAGATTTTACTTGACTCTAAACAGATAAGTCCGGAGGATTGGGAGAAGGCATTAAGTTTACAGAAAAAAACAGGGAAGCCTTTGGCAGAGATATTGGTAAAGGAGAATTTTATCAGCGAAGAGGAGATGATTGCTATTCTTTCGCATCACCTTTTTATTCCCTTTATAGATGTAAATAGGTTCAACATAGAAAAGGGAGTTGTTGGATTGATTCCCGAGGAGATAACCCGTAAGTATTGTTTTCTTCCCCTCTGGTTATTTGCCGATATTCTTCTTATTGCAGTAGCCGAGCCTTTGGACATTATTGCTCTGGATAATCTGAGGATTATATTGGGTTATGAGATTAAACAGGTATTAGGGAAGGAGAAGGACATTATTGAGCGTCTGAATACTTGTTATAAAAAACAACCCCAATCCCTTACCACGATATTAGACTATAATAAACCCACAGAGAGGGAGGCGGTGGAGTCCATCATAGAGGAGAGTAGAAAACAACCGATTGTGGAAGCAGTCAATCTCATCATCAATGAAGCAATAAACAAAAGGGCTTCGGATATTCACCTTGAGCCAGAAGAAGAGGGAGTGTTAGTGCGCTATCGCATTGATGGAATGCTTCAGGAGGCGCATAGACTTCCTTCCAAGAGCCAGCGAGGGATTGCCGCCCGCCTTAAGATTCTTTCTGGGTTAGATATCACCAAGTTTTACATCCCCCAGGATGGGAGATTTCATATCCAAACTCAAGGAAAAGAGATAGATTTTCGAGTTTCTACCCTTCCTACCCTTTTTGGAGAGAAGTTTGTGCTCCGAATCCTTGATAAACGCAGTATCTTTGTCAAATTAGAAGACCTGGGTTTCTCTCCTCAACCCTTGTCTCTGGTAAAGGAGGCGATCGAACAGGATCACGGGATGCTCCTTATCACCGGTCCTACAGGTAGTGGCAAGTCCACTACCCTCTATGCTATTTTGATGAAACTCAATACTATTAAAAGACATATAGTAACCATTGAGGATCCGGTAGAGTATCAGATTGATGGAATAACACAGGTGCAGGTGCGTCCAGATATTGGACTAAGTTTTGCCACCGCCTTACGCGGTCTGTTGAGGCAATCCCCGGATACAGTGCTGGTGGGAGAGATTCGGGATAGAGAAACTGCAGATATAGCCATAAAGGCTTCGCTTATCGGACAGTTGATTCTTAGCACCTTACATACAAATGATGCTATCGGTGCTTTTGCTCGCCTGGTGGATATGGGAGTGGAGAGGTATCTGGTTGCTTCCTCTCTTATCCTGATATGTGCCCAGCGATTGTGTAGGCGGATATGTGAGAACTGTAAAGAACCTGTGCATTCCTTGTCCGAAGAGGTGCTAAGAGAGATGGGTTTGGAGGCAGATAAAAAACTCTCATTCTATAAAGGAAGAGGATGTGCGGAGTGTAATTATAGTGGATATAAAGGCAGAGTGCCGTTGTTGGAGGCTTTGAAGGTGGAGGATAAGATAAAAGAGATGGTAATTAAAGAGGTAGCTTTTGAGGAGATTAAAGAGTGGGCGATTAGAGAAGGAAAACTGATTACCTTGCGTCGGGATGGAATAGATAAGGCTCTTGCAGGAATAACTACCCTTGAAGAGGTCTACCGCGTAACCGCAAGGGATTAAGAGAAAAAGGATGGAAGAGAACCAGAGAACAGAAAACCTGAGCCTGGTGGATGATCTGACCGGACTCTTCAATCGCCGTTATCTCCATCAATATCTTCCTCAAGAACTTCAACTTGCCAGGGAGGGGAAGTATAATCTATGGGTGTTTATGATAGACATAGATAACTTTAAATTACTCAATGATACCTATGGACATTTGTTTGGAGATGAGGTAATCAAAGGAGTAGCAGGGATACTGAGCGGGAATCTTAAAAGTGATGACAAGAAGATAAGATATGCGGGAGACGAATTTACTGTTATACTCTCACATCTACAAATTGAGGATGTGGCTAATGTTGCTCAGAGACTGCTGGCAAAGATAAGTTCTCATCCCTTCCGGGATACTCGCTCAGGAAAGGATATTTATATAAGTATAAGCATCGGTATTGCTGGTTATCCAAAGGATGCCCTAAGCCCTGTAGAGTTAATAAATCTTGCAGATAGAGCCTTATATATCTCCAAGCAGAAAGGGAAAAACCGTGTTTCTTATGCTTCTGAGATAACCTTTGACCTGTTCTGGAAAAAGGAGATTCTGGATAGATTCCCTTGCTCCCTGTTGATAGAAAGGGAAAAAGAGATTTCTTTTTTGAAGTCGGCATTAGCAGAGATAAAGGAAGAGAAGGAGAAAAGGATTTTTCTTTTTTCAGGAGAATTAGGGATTGGCAAGACCCGATTGTTGAGTGAATTTGAAAGATTTATCTCTACTCAGGAAATATATGCTCCTCTTTTTGTCAAATGCGAAGAGAGGTATCTGTTCCAACCCTATTATACTCTTTCTCAAGCCCTGTCCAAATACCTTCCTGTTCTTGATAGCCTTCCTGAGGATATCCTGCAAGGGATTCCTGAATTAGAGATCTGTGCTGTATTTAGTTTTCTGCCCCCAATAAAGACCTTGTTCCCTACTGTTTCTCTTCACGAAGCAAAGAAAGAGCAAGGGGAGAGGTATTTATACCCGGGGTTGTGTAAATTTCTTTCTCACCTTTCCTCTCATCTTCCTTTGTGTTTTCTTTTTGATGATATTCAGTATGTAGATAGGGAGAGTTTAGAGGTTGTCCTTGCCCT
>QNCL01000047.1 GCA_003645805.1 Candidatus Omnitrophota bacterium | reverse complement strand
ATTTCCACCCCAGGGGTGGAAATAGGTTCCTTAGTTTAGTTCGAACTCAAAATTTTGCCTCCTCCTAACACAATATCTCCATCATAGAAAACTATCGCTTGCCCGGGAGTAATGGCAAATTGAGGTTGCTCAAATTTTACTCTAACCTTGTTCTCCTCTAAGGGAAAGAGAGAAACGGAACTTAACTCTTGCTGATATCTTATCCTTGCTTTTGCCTTCAAAGAAAAGGATAATTCCCTCTGGCTTATCCAATTTACCTGTTCGGCTATTAGTTCTGTTCTGTATAAATCTTTCCGCTCTCCTACCTTTATCAGGTTCCTCTGGGCATCGATATCTATTACGAATACTGGTCTCCCAAAAGCCCCCAATCTCTTTCTTTGCCCAATAGTATAGAAGGCAATTCCTTGATGCTCTCCTATCACCCGTTCTTTTTTATCTACAATTAGCCCCTTGCTTGCTTCTTTAATCCGTCCTTTTAAAAATTCACGATAATCTCTTCCCTCAAGAAAACACACTTGCTGACTTTCAGAAGCATCTACTCTCAACCCTATCCCCTTCGCTATTCTTTTTACCTCCTCCTTGGTCAATTCCCCCAAGGGAAAGAAAAGACGGGATAATTGTTCTTGAGATAGGGCATACAGAAAATACGACTGGTCTTTCCTTTTATCTCTTCCTGTCTTTAAGAGATATCCTCCCTTTTCTTTCTCTATCCGTGCATAATGCCCACTGGCGAGAAGAGATATTCTAAATCTCTCTTCTATTTCCTTAAAGACTAAACTACCAAACTTTATATTTTGGTTGCACAGGATACAAGGATTGGGAGTTCTCCCCTGCTGGTACTGCGAGCAGAAATCACCAATTACTATTTCCTTAAAACTCTGACGCAAGTCTATTACCCGATGGGAAATCCCTATCTGCTTACATACCTCCTCGGCCCTTTTTATTCTCTCCTCTCCCCCAAAGAGCCAGAGGGTTATGCCTTGCACCTTCCATCCCTGCTTCTTTAAAAGATAAGCGGCAACTGCAGAGTCTATACCCCCGCTTATCGCTACTGCTATCTTTCTCTCTTCTCTCATATCGATAGATACCTCTGCGCTCCATCGGGTAAAATAGCAACAATCAACTTTCCCTTTTCCACCTTGCCCACCTCCACACTTGCCCAGACAATCGCTCCTGAAGAAACTCCTGCTAAAATTCCCTCTTCTTGGGCTAATCTGCGCATCATCAAAAAGGCGTCTTTCTCTTCTACCTTCACTATCTCATCTACCAGTTCCTTCTGCAAAAGAGGAGGGGTAAAACCTGCTCCTATCCCCTCAATCTTATGAGGAAAAGTAGCAGGTTCTACGGCAACAATCTTGATCTCTTTCTTTTTCTCCTTGAGCCCTTGGGCTAAACCGCTAATCGTCCCTCCTGTCCCTACACCCGCAACTATAATATCCACTTTCCCCTCTGTATCTCTCCATATCTCCTGTGCAGTAGTGGATTTGTGGATCTGAGAATTGGCTGAATTCTCAAACTGAGCAGAAAAAAAGGAGTTAGGAATCTGCTTGCTTATCTCTTTTGCTTTTTCTCTTGCCTCTTGCATCGTAGAGGTAAATACCAATCTTGCTCCTAAAAATTTGAGCAATCTCTTTTTCTCCTCTCTTATCCCTTCTGGCATTATTAAGATCAGAGAGTAGTTTCTTGTTGCGCAAAGCATAGCCAAAGCAATTCCTGTATTTCCTGAACTTGCCTCTATCACCGTTGCTCCCTTAGAAATCAAGCCTTTTTCTTCTGCAGAAAGCAGAAGTCCCAAAGCAGTCCTATCCTTAATACTCCCTGAAGGGTTTAAGAACTCCAGTTTGGCAACAATCTCTGCTTTTAATCCGAGAGAGAGTTTATTAAGTTTAACCAAAGGCGTATTTCCTATTATCTCTCCCACATTCTCAAATACTCTCATCTTTTATTACCCTAAACCTCTCTATCTCCTTCTCCTCCATCGCTCTGCTTCTTATCTTTTCCTTTCTATCTGAGGTTCTGTATTCTATATCCACCAAGTCCATATTACAATAATGAGCAATTATCTGAACCGCTAAACTAATTAGAGAAGGGTTAAATTCCCCCTGTCCTACCGCCACCGGACCCTTCGCTCCTACCGGTCTGAAATATATCTCCTTCTCCCTTTTTCTCTGAAGCATCTGCTCATTCTCCCTTTTATTTCTCCCTACCACCAGTTTAGCCGAAGGAGAAAGACGGAAGTGACGGCCAAGTCTAAGCAGTTCTATACTCTCTAAGGAGAATTGGTTGTGGGCTAAAAGGTCGGATATCTTTTGACTAAAAGCAGGATCGGTAAGTAGACAACCACCGGCGGGAGAGAAGTAGTGTTTGATCTTCCATTGTCTGGCTAACTCTATTTGCTCTCTGCGAGCACGCCCATATATTCCAAAAAGGCTGTTTCTATCTATCCAGCCATTTTTCTCGGGAATAGTGGGAGTGAGGAGTTTAGCCGAGAGAGGACGAACAATCAACTCTTTTAATCCGCTTTCTCTTTCTACCAATTGCAAAGCACTCTTATACTGAGACATCGGTCGTTGCCCTACAACCTCACCAGTGATAACAAAAGAGGCGTTTATCTTTTCCATAACCTCCTTTGCCTTTTTAAGCATCAATATCCGGCAGTCAAGGCAGGGATTAAGGTGCTTACCATAGCCGTATTTCGGATGTTTAACTATCTCTAAGTATTCCTCGCCCAAGAACTCTATCTGCAGATTCACTCCCAACTCTCTGGCAATCTGCTCAACCTTCCTCCGATTCTCTAAAGCAGAAAAAGGGGTGAGGAAGTTTAGGGCTAATATCTGTATCTTCTGCGCCTGGATTATCTTGATGGCTAAACTACTATCCAGTCCACCAGAAAACAAGGCAAGGGCTTTCATTATCTTTTTTATTATTCTTTGTTAGCCGGTAAACAGTTAGGTAATTAGAATTAGCAGGATTTAATCTATAACACCCGCTCCACTACGATTGTAGGATCATAGGGAGGAGAACCTAAAGCCTTCCTTACTATCTCCTTCACTGTGTCTGCATCCGGGGCTTCCCAGTCACAGATGCCCATCCCTTGTTCATTCACATAAGCGCTATATATTTCTTCTGCTGTATCTTGATATCTAACTGATAAACTGACTAATATTCAATATAATCTCTTCTAAGCCCCTCTTGGGAACATAATGCACTCCCTTTTCATCTCGCCAATATCTAATTTCTCCTTTACTCTCCACCAGCCTTACCTCTTCCTTAGGCTTACCCAAAGCCAAAACGAGAAGAATCTCATAACGGGAAGGAATATCTAAAGCGCGACGCAAAGCATCTCTTTCTATCGAGCCAATGATGCATCCTCCCCATCCTTTCTCTACCGCTCCTAATAAGATGGTCTGAGCACATATACCACAATCATAGGCAAAAGACTGGCTAATCTCTCTATCTCCCAAAATAATGATATACCCTGCAGGTCTTTCTCCTTCCTCAGGACCATCCCAATCTTTTAGATAGCCTGCCCATTTAAGGCAGGGAAATATCAAAGCATTCCTTTCCTCTTTCCAGGAGAGGATATATTTTAAAGGCTGAAGGTTGGCGCTGGAGGGAGAGAGGCGGGCAAGATCAACGAGTTCTTTCAAAGTTCTATAATCTATCCTTTCCTGTTGATAAAACCTGCGATAACTTCTATTCTTTACTATCAACTCCTTTAACATTGTAAACACCAAGAAGGCTTGTTTTTTGTTCTCTTAACTTCCTCTCTTAATTACCCTAAATTTAATTATACCAAACCCTGAACAAAACAACAAGCAAGAAAAGGCAAATATGTCTCCAAAATGGGTATAGAAAGAACCTGCTTTTTTTATCTCTATCTTCTGCGTATAATACCCTTCTATGAAGATATCTTTGCCTGCAGAAGACAGGGTTCCCACAATTCTCCCTGTGGGAGCAATGAAACAAGAAATTCCGGTATTGGAGCATTTTATTAGATTAACCCTGTTTTCTATTGCTCGGAAGACTGCACACTGAAGATGTTGATAAGGAGCGGAACTCTTTCCAAACCAGGCATCATTACTAATGTTTATCAAAAATCTTGCCCCTTTTCTCACAAATCCTCTACTCAGATAAGGAAAGATATCCTCAAAGCAGATAAGAGTAGAGAAAGGAGGAAGTAAGTTTATCTGGGAAGAGGAAAAAATTCTCCATTCCTTGCCCGCCGAGAAATTGCCAATTTCAAAAAAGTTTCGCACAAAGGCAAATAAGGAAGGCACATACTCTCCAAAAGGAACCAGATGAAGTTTATCATACCTCTCTATCACCCTCCCTTTGGAGATAAACAAAGCACTATTGAATATCTTCTCCCCTTCTCGCACTACGGTTCCAATTAGCAGAAAAGAACGGATGTGAGAGGAAAGGCTTAAAATCTTGCCTTGCGCCTCTTTGTCCTGATAGAAGTAGCAAGGCACTGCTGTTTCGGGCCAGACAACCAAATCTACTTCTCCTCTCCTTAGTGCTTTTTTTGTCAGAGAGAGATACCTGTAAATAATTCTCTTCTTAAACTCCCCATCCCATTTCTCTTGTGGGGAAATATTGCCCTGGATAACAGAAACCACCACTGAGCGGGAAGGTTTAAGTTGAGAGATATAACGAAGTCGCTGGTAGCCATAAACAAGGGTAGCCAATAAAAGAAGCGAAGCAAAGATAGGGGAAAGAAGATAAACTCTCTTTTTTCTCTTGAGCCCTAACAAAAACCTGCTAATCCCCACATTTACTGCTATCAGTAGAAAAGATACTCCATAAGTTCCGCTAATATCAGAAGTCTGGATAAGTAATAAATTCCGATATTGAGAATAACCCAACAAAGCCCAGGGAAAGCCGGTAAACAAATGGGCACGAATAAACTCCAGACTTACCCAAAGAGAAGAAAGGAAGAGTATGTATAGAAACTCTTCTTTAAGATTCTCTTGGGGAGAATATATCCCCAGCCCGAAAAGGGCAAAATAGACTGCTAAGTATAAAGTCAGCACTATATAACCCAAAAGGCTGACATAGACTATCCAGTAGAGAACTCCTGCCCAGAAGATGACACCGGTTAGATAGAATAAGAGAAAGTTTTTCTTTCTGCTTCTTCTTGCGTTAATAAACAAAGGAACAAAAGCCACCCAGGCAAGGAAGGAGAGGTTAAAGAGAGGGAAGGAAAGGATTAGTAAAATGGAGGAAAGAAGGGCATAGACCATTAGATACTATTCCTTCCACAACAGCGTTTATATTTCTTCCCGCTCCCGCACGGGCAAGGCTCATTTCTCCCAATCTTTCGCCCTTCGCGGCGATAAGGAATAGAAGTGTCTGAGGAAGGAGAGTGAGCCTTAGAGGGAGAAAGTAAAGAGGAAACTACTGGTTCTTCCTTCTTTGCTCTCTCCAAACCCGAGATCTCCTTGTGTACGAACTCCTGCGGAACAGAAAATACACTGCTAATCTCCTCCTCTATCGGCTCTGCTTTAAATATAAACTCCAAAGATTCCTCTTCTATTCTTTCTATCATCTGAGAGAACATTGCGAACGATTCATGTTGATATTCAACTAACGGGTCGCGTTGACCATAAGCCCGCAGACCAATTCCTTCCCGTAAAACATCCATTGCATAAAGATGCTCTTTCCACTTACTATCCAGCACCTGAAGCATCGCATCCTTTATCAACCTTTGCATTGCTTCCTTACCCACGCGTTCCCTTTTTCGTCTATAGGCATCTTTCAGGTCTT
>QNCL01000046.1 GCA_003645805.1 Candidatus Omnitrophota bacterium | reverse complement strand
TCTTTCCTACCTGGGGAATAAGCACAGCGGCTAAGATACCAATAATAGCCACCACTACCATTACCTCAATGAGGGTAAAACCTCTTTTTTTCATTTCTCCTCCTTATCTTTCAATAAAAGTATAATTTTGTTCTCTATTATAATTATGCCATAATTTTAGAGAATAAACAAGGGTCTTTCACCCAGAAAAACTTTGCTTTTTCTTTTTTCTCCCTAAACAAATCCCGCTTTCCATAAAACCTCCTCTCTCAACCCCTTCCTTCCCTCTTCAAGACCTCTCAGATATTGATAAACAGCCTTAAGCATAAAGTCTATCTCTACATTTACCCTATCTCCTTCTTTTTTATATCGAAGATTGGTATGCTCTAAGGTATAAGGAATAAGATGAACAATAAATTCCTCCCCTTTTATCTCCGCAATGGTTAAACTCACCCCCTCAATAGCAATACAACCCTTGGGAATGAGATAACCAAGCAGAGAAGAGGGAAGTCTGATGGAAAAAAAATCCTTTCCTTTTCTCTTGATTACTCCTACTCCATCAATATGTCCACTTACAAAATGTCCACTTAAAGAAGAGGTGGGAGTAAGAGCGCGCTCCAAATTCACCCTCTCCCCTGCTCTCAATCCGGCTAATGTAGTTTGTGAAAGAGTAGCGGGAACTATCTCTACAGCAAATAGAGGAGGGGATATCTTTACTATGGTCAAACAAACTCCGTTTATTGCTATACTCTCTCCTACCTTTACCTCTGTCCAAAAAGCATCTGGTTTGATAAATACCCTCCTGCAGTTAGAAAACCCTTCTATTCTATTTACCTCTCCTAATTGCTGAATTATCCCGGTAAACATCTCTACCTGCACTCCCCTCGGATAAGCAAATCCTTGCCTATCCTCTCCGTCCTGATGTTGCTTATAGGAAAGGCTTGAGAAACCTTGCTTACCCTTCCGATTATCTTCGGAGCAATAAATACCTGCACCTCATCTACTATTCTACTCTCTATAGCCGAAATAAACACTTCCCTTCCTCCCTCGATTAGAATACTTACTATCCCTTCCTTTGCCAGTATCTGCATCAGATCTCTCATACTTACCTTTTTCTTTTCTTTCCTAACCA
The DNA here is from genome assembly GCA_003645805.1 of Candidatus Omnitrophota bacterium. Taxonomy (GTDB): domain Bacteria; phylum Omnitrophota; class 4484-213; order 4484-213; family 4484-213; genus B17-G2. The sequence goes on along the minus strand of QNCL01000046.1, from coordinate 4,670 downwards.
TTAATACCCTCGCTCCCCTCCTCTCCAGTTCTTTTATCCTCTTTACTGGTGCAGAGGAAGTAGTGGCAATAAGCAGAGCGCCGGGAGAGGAGAAGAGTTTAGCGTTTAAGGGAATCCGTAAGTGGCTATCTAAGACCACCTTTATCGGCTGGTGGCGATAGAGTTTCTTCTCTCCTAAACGAGCGCTCAGAAGAGGGTTGTCTTTTAAGACAGTATTTATTCCTACCAGAACCGCATCTACCTCTGTGCGTAGCCTATGGACATAGCGCCTTGCGCCCGAGGAGGTTATCCATTTAGAATCTCCTGTGCAAGTGCTTATTTGTCCATCCAGGGATTGGGCAATCTTCAGAATTACATAGGGCTTGCCCTGAGTAATGAAACTTGACCAAAACCTGTTGATCCTCTCTGCCTCCTCTTGCAAAACTCCTACTTTTACCGCTATATTATTCGCCCTTAATCTCCTTATCCCTTTTCCTCTATTGAGTGGATTAGGATCGATCATCCCGATTACCACCCTTCTTATCCCTTGCTTAATAATCCTATCTACGCAAGGAGGGGTTCTGCCATAACTTGCACAAGGCTCTAAATTCACATACAGGGTTGCTCCTTTTGCCTTCTCCTTCGCTCTATCTAAAGCAATAATCTCAGCGTGCTTTCCTCCGGCTCTCTGATGATAACCTTTGCCTACAATCTCTCCTTTCCTTACCACCAGTGCACCCACAAGAGGGTTAGGGCTGGTTTTTCCTTTTCCTCTCTGGGCTAATTTCAGAACCAGACGCATATATTCCTCATCTCTCATTCTTTCCTTCAACCTTCTTTCTCCCCTCTGTCTCTCCTTTCCTAATCCTATCCAATATCCCATTTACAAACTTCCCTGCTTCCAGACCACTGTACCTCTTTGCTAACTCCACTGCTTCATCTATGGAAACAATAGGAGGAATCTCTGGACAAAAAATTAGTTCATAAGTAGCAAGCCTTAATACATTTCTCTCCACCGTCCCTATGCGTGGGAGTCTCCAGTTCTCTGTATATTTGCTGATTATCTCATCAATCTCCTTGATCTTCTCCATCGTTCCCTTTACTAACCGCCAGCAAAACTCTTTTATCTCTGTTTCCTCCAACTCTGGACTCTCCTTTAATTCTACCGCCCAAAACTTATCCCAGGCGTTCTGATAACTATCTTCGCTGATATCAATCAAATAGAGGATCTGGAGAGATATTTCTCGTGCTCTTGTGCGTTTACGCATTCTCAATGAACAAATACCCCTATAACCTCAAACTTCTCATCTATAATCAATCTTTACATAATCTGCTTGCTTAGGTTGGCCATCTCTAAAGCCACGAGAGCAGCGCTTGCTCCCTTATTTCCCTCCTTTGCTCCTGCTCGCTGGATTGCTTGTTCTAAGGAATCAGCAGTAATTACCCCGGAGATTACTGGCAGACTGCTATTCAGAGAAATCTGGGCTATCCCTTTTATCACCTGAGCGCTTAAAAACTCAAAGTGAGAGGTCTCTCCCTTCAGAAGCGCTCCCAAGCAGATTACCACATCCCATTCCTCTGCCTTACTGGCTAACCTATTAGCAACATAGAGGAGTTCTAAAGCGCCTGGAACCCAAAATATGCCTATTTTCTCCTCCTCTACCTTATGGCGAGTAAGCATATCTACCGCTCCCTCCAGTAATCTCTTGCTGATAAACTCATTAAACCGGGAGACCACAATGGCAAACCTTCTTCCCTCTCCACTTAGTTCTCCTTGATATGTTCTCATTTTCTACCTCCTTAACTCTATTTCAATAAAGTTTGAAAGAATCTTTATCTTCTTTGATAATCTCTCCCTCAAACTTTTCTCTGCTCACCCGCCTCCTCAGCCATAGAATTCAACCGTCTTCTTGCCTCCTCTCTCGCCCACTTATCTGCCTGAAAGACAAACTCTATTTTTCGGGCATCTAAAGGATGGTGAGCAGTAATAACCTGTTCTACCACGCGGCAGATATCCGTAAACCTTATTCTGCCCTTAAGAAAAGCCTCTATCGCCTCCTCATCAGCGGCATTGAGGGCGGTTAAAGCAGTCCCTCCTTTCCTCTCTGCTTCCTCTACCAAACCTAAAGCAGGAAATCTATCTCTATCAGGGAGGGTAAAAGTAAGGGAGGAAAGATGGGAGATATCAAGAAATCTGTTAAAAGGCAAAGAGTGAGGATAGGCAAGGGCGTATTGAATAGGAAGTCTCATATCCGGAACTCCTAATTGGGCAATCACCGCACCATCACTAAACTCTACCATTGAATGAACCACTACCTCGGGGTGGATAAGTACCTGAATCTTATGGAAAGGAATGTCAAATAGATACTTTGATTCTATAATCTCAAATCCTTTATTCATCAGGGTCGCTGAATCTACACTAATCTTCTCCCCCATTTCCCACTTGGGATGAGAAAGCACCTGTTCTGGAGAAGCAAAGGGCATCTCCTTCTTTGAAACCCTATTCAGAGGCCCTCCGGAAGCGGTAAGAAAGACCCTTCTTATCTCTCTCTGCCTTCTCATCTCCAGACACTGAAAGATAGCACTTTGTTCACTATCAATAGGAAGGATTCTAACTCCCTTCTCTTTTGCCCAACAGATAACTATCTCTCCTCCCACTACCAGAAGTTCTTTATTCGCCAGAACAATCTGCTTTCTCTGCTTTATTGCTTCAATAAGGGGAATTAGACCTTTAATCCCCGCCATTGAAAAAACTACAATATCTGCCTTCTCTAAGGTGGCTAACTCTATCAGAGCATCCTCCCCTGTTTTTACTCCACATTCATCCACCTCTTTAAGCAACTCTTCACCCTTTTCTCTATCGCTAACTGCTACCAGATAAGGACGAAACTCTTCAATCTGTTTTCTCAATAACCTGATATTGGAACCGCAGGCGAGACCGATTATCCTGAACTCTTCTGGAAACTCCCTAACTACCTCTAAAACCTTCCTTCCTACTGAACCTGTAGAACCAAGAACTACTATATTCTTGCTCATCTATATCCCTATGCCTACAATCTTTATCAGATAAAAATACACTACCGGAGCAGTAAAGAGAAGGCTATCTATCAAGTCTAACGAACCTCCCAATCCAGAAAATACCCTTCCTGAGTCCTTCACCTCTGCATCCCGTTTAAGCAAGGATTCTGCCAGATCTCCTATCTGTCCCAAAACCCCACAGATACCTCCTAATAATAAACTATGCAGATAAGAGAGTTTTAGAAAGAAAAGATTGGATAAGAGGGCAATAAGAATACTGCACAACAGGCCCGCTACCGCTCCTTCCCTTGATTTATAAGGGCTGATACGCGGGATTAATCTATGCTTGCCAAATCTCTTTCCTAACAGATATGCCCCTCCATCCCCTCCTTTGCACACTAACAAAAGAAAAAGAACCCAATATTTCCCTTTTTCCAGGAAAATTAGTTTTGACCAAAAACTTCCTAACCAGCCAACATAGATTATTCCTAAGAAAGTGGCAGCAATGCTAAAGATGGCTATCTGTCTATCTCTACAGGTAAACTGAATGAGAAATAAACTTAGTAATGATATATATAAGATAAACAGTTGCTGAGTAAAAAAGAAAGGGAGACAAAGAGCGGTAGCGGTAAGAATAGCGATATATTTATGTACAAAGATGCCTTTGCGAGAGATCAGATTTGCAAACTCTGCACATCCAATAACTACAAATAAAATTACCCAGAGGACAAAGAAATAAGAAGGCAGGAAGAAGAGAATTATCCAGGTAAAAAAAGCAAGTAGAGCGGAGCTAACTATCCTCTTCACTCAACCCTCCAAATCTCCTCTTTCTCTTTTTAAAATTAGCGATTGCTTCTAAGAGGTCTTCTTTTTGAAAATCGGGCCAAAGTTTGGGAGTAAAATAGAGTTCGGTATAAGAAATCTGATAGAGAAGAAAATTACTGATTCGCAATTCTCCACTGGTGCGAATTAACAAATCCGGGTCAGGAAGGGTTTTTGTATACAAATAATGAGAAAATGTCCTTTCGCTAATCCGCTCTATATTTAATCTGCCTTCTTTAACCTCCTGAGCAATCTTTTTTACTGCATTAACAATCTCGCGCCGTGAACCATAACTTAGGGCTATATTTAATATTAGCCCTTTATTATCCTTGGTCAACTCCTCTGTCTTCTCTAACTCTCTCTGCAAACTCATAGGAAGTCTCTTTCTTTCTCCGATACTAATAAGTTTAACCCTCTCTTTCTTGAGAAATTCTCTCTTCTCTATCAAAAACTCCCTCAACAACTGCATCAGCGCCCTGACTTCTGTAGAAGGCCTTTTCCAGTTTTCCAAAGAGAATGCATATAGAGTAAGAATCTCTATCCCTTGCTCTATCCCTGCTTCTATTATCCTCTCCACTGTCTTGATCCCTTCCTTATGCCCTTCAGTTCTGGGTAAACCTCTTTTCCTTGCCCATCTCCCGTTCCCATCCATTATAATTGCAATATGGCGAGGATTCTGTGAACTCTTTAACATTCTTTCCTTCCTGCTTTAAAAAACCTCTAACCTTTGCTTATAACAAACCATAGTCCTTCAAAACATCCCTTAACCTCTCTCTATTCCTTTCCTCCATCGCACAAAGGGGGAGACGAAGTTCGGCGTTTAATCTCCCCAGCAGATTCATCGCTGTTTT
>QNCL01000045.1 GCA_003645805.1 Candidatus Omnitrophota bacterium | reverse complement strand
TTTCAATCTCCTCTTCCTTTGCTTTTAGAGTAGCAAGAAGTTCTTTTTGAGAAGTGGTTAGTTTCTGTTCAAAAGCAGACTTCTGCTTCTCTATCTCCTCTTGGAGTTGAGAGAGTTGGGATTGCTTTGCTTTCAGTTGAACACTCAAAGCCTCCTTTTCTTTTAAAGCCCTGAAAAGACGAGTTTTCACATCCGAAAGAGCAGACTTTATCTGCTTATTCTCCTTTTGAACTTGCTCAAGAGAAATCTCTGAGATCCTCAACTTTGCTGATGCCTTTGCCAGTTCCTCTTTATAACCCTCTCTTTCCGCCCTCATCTGCTCTTGCAACTCCCTTATCTGCTTCTGTGTGCTTTCCTTGAGCGCAGAAAGTCTCTTCCTCAGGGGACTTTCCTGAAGTTGAGCAATCTGTTCCTGCAAATCTTTCTTCTCCTCCTCCTTCTCTGCAAGTTTTTTCTCCAGAAGAGCAATTTGTTTTTCTAAATCGCTCTTCTTCTGCAAGTCAAATAACTGTTTCTTTAAAATACTATCCTGCAAAGCAGAAAGTTGGCTTTCCAAAGACGCTCTCTCCTGCTCTTTATTTTTCAACTTTGCTTCCAAAGAGCGAATCTTATCTTGAAGTTCCTTCTTCTCCTTGAGACTGAAAAGTTGCCTCTTAAGCAACATCTCCTGAATCTCAGAAAGTCTATCTTCAACCTCTTTTCTCTCTTGCTCCTTCTGGGCAAGTTGCTCCTGCAAACTGCTAATCTGGGCTTTAAGGTTCTCTAAGGCACTCTCACTCGCTCTCTTTTGCTTCTCTATATAAACTTGCAGATCTTTTATCCTCTCCTCTAAACGCGTCTTCTCTTTCTCCCACTCCAGCCTCTGCTGGGAAAAGTCCTCAAAGGTAGAGGAAAGTTGAGAATTCTCGTCCTTGAGCACTTGAAGAAATATGGAGAGTTTTCTTTTCTCTTCCTGTGTCTTGGCAAGTTGTTTCTGGAGGGTGGAAACTTGTGTGGTTAACCGCTGGAGGGCTTGGCTATATCTTTTTTTAACCTGCTCTATCTGCTGTTGATATTCCTTAAGTGCATTCTCTTTCTCTTTCTTCTCCTCTTGCCATCTAAGTTTCTCCTTAGAAAACTCCTTTAGTTTCCTATTCAGTTCCTTTACTATCCGTTCATACTTACTCTGAATATCCTTATATTTGCTTTGCACTTCCTGCAGTTGAGTCTGCAGGAATTCATTTCTATTCTTCAGATTAACAAGAGAGGTATTAAGTGCTTCTACCTGTGTCTGCAAACTCCCTAAGATGCCCTCTACATCTTCTGTTTGCTGGGCAAAGCAGGGAGCGCTTATTAGATTTGTCAGAAGAGTGAAAAGAAAAACTACCAGCAAATTTTTTGCTTTGTTCATTTTTTGAAACCACTGATTGAACTTCTTATTAAAGAAGTTAATCAGAGTCCTAAATTACATTTATTTCTTCCCCTTCCACCAAAATCAAAGAACATAGAAATCCTTTAATATTCCGCAATACAAAATAAAAACCCTATTGTAAAAACTCCTCTAAAAATCTAATTTTATCTCTGTTCGCATATTATACTGGCTATGTAGGTTTTGTCAAGGTAAAATGTTTATTACAATAAATAAATTTTATCTCCATTCCTTAAAGTAAATGACAACCCGAAGTAGAGAATATTTTATTCCTCATCAAAATAATCTTATTCGTTCTATCGCCTCTTTTAATCTGCTCTCAGAGACAGTCAAAGCAACCCTGAAATATCCCTCTCCATACTCTCCAAACCCTACTCCGGGAGTCACCATTACCCCCTGTTCTTTTAGTAGTTTTTGAGAAAACTCCAAAGAAGAGGTAAAGTTTTTGGGTAAATGCACCCAGAGATAAAAGGTTGCCTTTGCCTCCTCTACCTCAAAGCCCAAACTCCTCAAACCCTCAAGCATTACATCTCTTCTGCGTTTATATACCTCTCTTTCCTTTTTATTCTCCAAGGATAAGGCAACTATCCCTGCTCTCTGGATAGCCAAGAATAAACCGGAATCGATATTAGACTTGACCTTCGCCAGTGCTTCGATAACCTCTCTATTTCCGCATACCCAGCCTATTCGCCAACCGCTCATATTATAGGTCTTGGAGAGAGAATGAAACTCTACTCCTACATCCTTAGCCCCTTTTATCTCCAAAAAACTCCCTGGTCGCAGGTTATCAAAGTATATCTCCGAATAGGCATTGTCATAGCAGACAATAATTTCATACCTCTTGGCAAACTCTACCACCTCTTTCAAAAAATCAGCAGGAGCAAAGGCAGAAGTGGGGTTGTTAGGATAGTTAAGGAAAAGAATCTTTGCTCTCTGGGCAATCTCCTTTCTTATTTTGTTCAATGCGGGAAGAAATCTATTTTCTCGTAAGAGAGGAAGGGAGTAGGGAATGCCTCCGGCTAATATCGTTCCCGTTCTGTAAGGAGGATAAGCGGGGTCGGGAACTAAGGTCAAATCCTGGGGATTAAGAAAGGCTAAAGGTAGATGAGCAATTCCTTCTTTAGAGCCTATTAAAGGCAAAACCTCTGTTTCTGGATCTAAAAAGATGTTAAATCTTTTTCTATACCATTCACTTATCGCCTGACGAAGTTCAAACAAGCCTCGGGGCGAAGAATAAAACTGATTCTCTTTTTTTCTTGCTTGCACACATAGTTGTTTGACTATAGGTTCAGGAGTGGGAAGATCAGGGTCTCCTACTCCTAAGTCAATAACATCCTTTCCCTGCTTTTGTATCTCTTCTTTTAAGTAGCCAAGTTCACTAAAGAGATAGGGAGGGAGTTTTTTTAAGCGATGGGAAAGAGAAATATTCATTGTCCCTTTCTCTTAACCTCTTCTTAAATCGTGGGTTTCCAACATTCCTCAATCTCCTGAGATTGTTTCCTTTTCCTCTGGATTCCCCCTTCACTCTTCACGGGCAAAAGCGATATAAGTCAATGCTAGAACAGAGAAAACAAAAGCCTGCACTGTACCGATAAACAAGCCAAAGAAAGCCTGAAGAATAAGGAATAAAAGAAGAAGGAAAGGGGAAGTTAGAAAGGGGGATATTCCTATACTCTTGCTTATCTCAAACACTATTGGGCCAACTACAGCAAAGATAATTCCTCCACCAAACATATTTCCAAACAAACGAAAAGAGTGGGAGATAACCTTGCCCAATTCTGAGATTAAATTAAGAGGAAAGAGAAGAGGAAAAGGAGAAAAGTATTTCTTAAGATATCTTCTAAACCCTATCTTTCTGAGAGCAGAAAAATGACTAATAAAGAAAACCATCAAGCCTAACCCCAAACAGGTATTAAGGTCGGCAGTGGGGGCTTTTATCCCGGGAACCACCCCTATCCAATTACAGAAGAGAACGAACACGAAGAGAGTGGTAATGAGAGGATAAAATTTCTTCCAATCCTCGCCCAACCCTTCCTCTACCATCCTTCTAAAACCTTGAAGAAATATCTCTATCAGGCATTGCCTGCGAGAAGGAAACATAGTTAGGGAACGAGAAAAAAGAGAAGCGAGTAAAGTCAGGCATAGAGATAGAAAGATAGTGGTAATCAAAGTTTGAGGGTTAAAAGTTAAAGGAACCTCACCCACAAAGATTTTCTTAGTTGTTATCTGAGGAATGCTAATCACAGGTCTCGCCTATTACCTGACTACTCCCTTATACTTTTCTCATCTGTGTCTCAACACCTGCTTTGTCAGGGTAGAATAAAATCCTATCAGCAGTCCTGCCACTGCGGATAGAAAGAAAACAATTCCTTTTAAAAACAGACAGGCAAACAATACCAAACCTTGAAGAAGATATCTGCCCAGATACCCTATAACCATCCCTCTTCCTCCTGTTTGCATAACTTTGTTTACCTGTCTTTGCAGAAGAGCAAAATTAATCATTCCCAAACACCCTCCTATTACCAATCCCAGAAGGACATCCATAGTTCAGGCACCTACTTCATCAACAGGAGATAGCAACTATAAAACCCTGCTCCAATTCCGATCAGCAGGGATATAATAGTCATTAGCCAACCGGTATTTAGTTTTCTATCCAGGAAGACACCCAGAGCCAGGCAGGAGAGAATAATAAAAGCCATCGTAAACCCTATCTGAGTAATCAAACCTAGGTAATAAAAGAAATTCTTTGAAGGGGAGAAAGACATCTTCACTGCTCGCTCATTAATGTCTTCGCTTGTTTAATATATATTATGCAAGGGATAAAGTAAGGATGTTCTCTATCGATCTTTGACTTTACCAGTTCAAACTCTGCTATTGCTTTGCGAAGTTTTTTCTGTTTAAGATACTCTCTTGCCCGACGGTAATGAAGATTAACCTCTGCTTTTTTCTTCAGTTCAGGGTAGTCGTTGAGGATAGAAGGAAGAAGATCAAAAGATTCCTCTGAACCTGCTCTGACTGCCGAAACACAAACCTCTTTCTCCTTTTTCTCTTTCCTTTTTACCTTTACTACCCTCTCCTGCCCGCTCTCTAACTCTGCCCTCTTGAATCTTGCTCTCCTCTCTTTCTTTCTCTTCTTCCTTTCTTTCAACCTTTCCTCTACCTTCTTGCTCGTGCGCACAACCTCCCTTTCTCTCTTCTTCTCCCTCTTTGCTAATATCCTCCTTCTTTTGCGAGCAATCTCCTCCTCTCTTTTCCTCTTCCTCAATTCTTTAATCTTCCTCTTTTCCCATCTCTCTATTTTCTTCAGATACATCCGCGAGAGACGAGAGACAGATTTGCGTTTACCCGTATCCAACTGGATGGCTAACCTGAATTCCTCCTTGGCTTTAGCATACTTACGGGAAAGAAAGAGACTTCTTCCCAGTTCATAATGGAAGATTGCCTTGCTTAACCTTCCTGCCTTTACCTCTTGCTTTTTTTCTGCATAAAGCACTTCTCCCCCCGAGAAAAAAATCAAGGCAGAAAGAAGCAACAAAATCCCTCTTTTTCTACTCTCTTTCAACCTTCTCATTTCTTATCCGGTTCTGAACTGATCTTAAATCTCCTTATTCAGGGTTTTTGAAAAATCTTTACTTTTCTCCAAGTTATCCACAAGTTATCCACATAAGAGAGGAATAAAGAAAACCTTTGCCTTCTTTATTTGCCTTTCTTCAACCTCTTCTCGATCTCCTCTGCTACCTTGTATCCGGAGAGAAGCATACCTCCAAATATAGGGCCCATTCGGGGTGCGCCAAATACTGCATTAGCGCACATTCCTGCTACATACAGATTAGGATAAACCTCACGAGTGTTCTTAACCACATCCACCTCTCCCTTATCTGCCCACATCGGCTTCTCCCCTAAAATATCTCCTGTAGGAGTAAAAAGATTCTTCCCTACCTTCTTTACCAGAATACGCACCACCTCTGCAGAGTGTCCGGTGGCATCGACAACAAATTTGGCAGAGAGAGTAAGGGGATCTATATGCAGAGCGCTCATCTCTACAGCAGACCAATTTACTACCAGACCATTCACCCTTTCTCGCTCAATCCTCACATCCTCCACAGAGATAAGATTAAAAATCTTCGCTCCTGCCTTCACTGTCTTAGAGCAAAGAGTAGAGATAGCCTCTATTGCATCAGCAACATAATATCCTTGTCTATACCTCCTGCTAACTATCCCGAACTCTTCCAGGATAAACCTTGCTTCCTTCTGCACTACTATCTTGTTGAACATCATCCCCCCACCCCACATTCCTCCTCCAACACTTAACTTCCTTTCCAGAATCAACACCTTTCTTCCTTGCTTGGAGAGATAATAGCCAGCACATATTCCGCTTGGACCAGCACCGGCAATGGCTACATCTGTATCAAGATAGGTCAAAAGGTCTTTGCTGAACTCCTCTATTATTGCTCGCGAGATAAGAATATCATCTATCATATAAACACCCCTGAATCTTGCTTCTGGCGCCCCAAGCCCGACTCGAACGGGCGACACCAGGTTTAGGAAACCTGTGCTCTATCCTGCTGAGCTATTGGGGCTATGCTTCCTTCTCTATCTCCAAAAATAATTTTAATCTATTTATCGCTCTCTTCTCCACCTGCCTTACCCTTTCTTTGCTTATCTTAAAAACCTTTGCTGTCTGCTCCAGTGTATGTGCACTTCCCTGAAGCAATCCATAGCGTATACAAAGCACCTCCCTTTCTCTCTCAGGAAGCAATTCCAGCAAATGCACAATCCTTTCCTTATTCTCTATCTCTGCAAATTCAGGAGGAAGAAAGTCTTTGCTCAAAGTATTAGAGAAAAGATCGGAAGTGGGAGCATCCAAACTTGCTTGTGAAGAGAGAAAATCACCCAATTGCCCCTTTTCCTCCTCATTAATAAACTTATCCAGAGAAAGGATGCTCATTGAAAGATCTTTTATCTCTCTTGCCTTCCTCAGAGAGATATGCATCCTCTTACTGATCTCTTTAAGAGTAGGATATCTCTGAAGTTCCTGAAGGAGTTCTTCGCTTACTTTCCTGTATCTGGCAAGTTCCTCTGTTTGATAGACCGGAATGCGAATTAAACGCACTTGGTTGCTTATTGCCCTTACAATTGC
>QNCL01000044.1 GCA_003645805.1 Candidatus Omnitrophota bacterium | reverse complement strand
TAAAGCAGGACAAGATGCTTGCCTGCGAGGTTTAGATTTGTTTATCGAAGAAGGAATAGAAGGAGGAGTGGTTCTACTTCCCGAGGGTTTAGACCCGGATAGTTGTATAAGAGAAGAGGGAAAGGAAAGGTTTGTTAGAAGGATTGAGGGGGCTCAAGAGTTCTTTGATTACAAGTTAGACTTACTCTCCAGAAGGTATAACGATAGACAGAGCCAAGGGTTGAGGAGGATTGCGCAGGAGATGCTCTTTTCTCTTTCTAAAATAGAGGATGCTATCCTGAGAGATGTCTATATAAGAAGGTTGTCTGAAAGGTTAAGAATTAGTCAAGAATCTTTATATCTGGAGTTGGAGAAGATAAGCAAGAAAGAAAAAGGGAGAAAGAGAAAGGAAAAGGAACCTATATCTCCTTCTTCCTTTATTTCTTCTCTGGAAGCAAAAGAGGAAAGGATTTTGTTAGGGTTGATGTTTACTGAGAAGAAGGTGTTTTCACTGGTAAAGGAGAGGTTAGACCCGAGGATGCTCAGGGATACAAAGGTGAAGAGGATAATAGAGACTTTGTTATGCGAGGAAGGAGAGATAAGTGTTGCTTCTCTAATCGAAAGATTAAGAGAAGAGATAGAAGGTTTAGATGCTTTTGTTTCCCTTTCAGTAAGCGAAGCAGAGAAAATAGCCCCGGAGAGAAGAGGAGAGGTTGCTTTGGAGTGTATAGGAAGGATAAAGGAAAAGGAAAAACAAAGGAGACTTTTGCTTCTTCAGGAGGAAATTAGCAATGCGGAGAAGGAAGAGAGTGAGGAATTGCTCAATGTTCTTTTGCAGAAATATCAAAAGGTGCTAAAAGAATAGAGAGAAAGGATGAAGGAGTATTATCTAAAGAGGTTGATTAATACGGGCAAAAGAAAGGGTTATTTGACCTACGCGGAGATAAACGCTCTTCTTCCCAAGAAGATAGTCAATTCTGAGAAGATAGAGGATGTATTTTCTCTTCTGGAAAGGGAGAAGATAAAGATACTTTCTTTTGAAAAGGAGCGAATAGAGGAAAAAGAAGATATAAAGAAGGATTTGTCCCATCCTTTCTTTATAGAGTCTATCTCTGGAGATGACCCGGTAAAGACATATCTGAAAGAGATGGGCAAAATTCCTTTACTTACTCGAGAGCAGGAGTTAGAGTTGGCTCACAAGATCGCTTTTGCAGAGGATAGATTAAAGGAGGCGGTGTTTAAGTGTAAATTTGCCCGTAGATATATGATAGAACTATGCGAGAGGATTTTGAGGAAGGAGGTAAATATTGATGGGATAATAAAGGGAGATGTAGAGTTGGACGAGAAGAAGGTAGAGAGAAAAATCAAAACTTTAGCCAGACGCCTAAGACACTTGTCTGCTAAGGATGACCTTCTGCCAGTTTTAGAGAAGTTTAATTTTAGTATCTCTGTAGTCAAAGAGATTATCGCGCAACTGAAGGGTTATCTTAAGGAGGCGGAGGAGATCAATTCCTCTCTTAAGCGACTGGATAGAAAAAACCCTCAAGAGAAGGAGGAGGCACAGAGGTTAAGGAAGAGATTGAAGGAGATAAGGGAGATTGTTGGAGAGCCTTTCTCTAAATTAAAAAGGAGGATAGAAAAGACAATCTCCTCCCGGGAGAAAGAGGTAGCAGTCTATAAACAAAGAATGATATCCGCTAATCTCAGGTTAGTAATCAGTATCGCCAAGAAGTATCTCAATCATGGATTATCTTTTCTGGACCTTGTGCAAGAAGGAAATATCGGCTTGATGCGTGCCGTGGATAAGTTTGAGTACAAGCGAGGGTATAAATTTAGCACCTATGCTACATGGTGGATTAGACAGTCAATCACTCGCTCTATTGCTGACCAGGGAAGAACTATTCGTATCCCTGTGCATATGATAGAGAATATCAACAAAATATATAAGGTAGCCCGCCATCTTGTTCAGCAGAATGGATGTGAACCTACCTGTGAGGAGATTGCGGAGGCGATGGGAGAGCCGGTGAAGAAGATAAAAAGCATCCTGAAGATAGCCCAAGAGCCGATATCTCTCCAGGCACCCATTGGCGATAAAGATGGTGCCAATTTTGGAGATTTTATTGAGGATAAACGAGCAGTCTCTCCCTCGCATGCGACAAAACATATGATGTTAAAAGAGCAAATCACCCAGATTTTGGAGACGCTGGAGGAGAGAGAGAAGAATATCCTTAAACTCCGATTCGGGATCGATGATGGTTGCCCCCATACCTTAGAGGAGGTAGGCAAGATATTTGGAATTACCCGAGAGAGGGTAAGACAGATAGAGGCAAAGGCGTTAAGAAAATTAAGACACCCTGCGCGCAGTCATAAGATAAGAGCATTTTTGGAGATGGGAATGGGCCCATAGCTCAGCGGCCAGAGCAGCGGACTCATAATCCGTTGGTCCCAGGTTCGAATCCTGGTGGGCCCACCAGAGCATAGTATATATCCTCCAGAGGTGTTTACCTCAAGGTGGATATGAAGAGAAAAATAAACATCTCCTTTGAACAAAAGGGGCGGTAGATAGATGGTCGCTCTCTCTGGACTTCTCAGAGAGGGAGGAAAGTCCGGACTCCGATTGCCAGTACAGCCTGCCAATCGCAGGCCACTCTGAGAATCTCTCAGAGGAGGATGAGAGCCACAGAGACGAGTATCCTTGAGTATCCTCAAGGGGAGGTGAAACGCGGCAATCTCTGTACGGAGAAAGATCAAATAGGAGACAAAACAAAAGCATCTGCTTTTGGCGAAGTGGCAATCTTCGTCCTGCAAAAGGATAAGTCTCGGGTAGATCGTTTAATTCCGGTAGCAATACCGGAAGAAGAGAAATGACCATCTGAATACAGAATCCGGCTTATTATCTACCGCCTCTTCTTTTGGTGCTCAACAAGTCCCTTTCTTTCTAAAATATCTAATCCCAAAATTCTGTATTTTGTAGAGCACACTTTTGTGTTCTGCGCAAAGAAGATGGAGGAAGGAATAAGAGCGATAAATGAACTTGTAGAAAAAGAGAGTGCGTTTGTTCAAGAGGTTTTTAATGAGATAGGAAAGGTGATTGTAGGACAAAGATATCTTCTTGAGCGTTTACTCATTGGTCTGTTAGTGCGGGGGCATATCCTGATAGAAGGGGTTCCGGGATTAGCCAAGACTTTGACCGCTAAGACATTCTCTGAGGCTATTGATTTACACTTCTCCCGCATTCAGTTTACACCAGATCTTCTACCCGCAGATTTAATCGGAACCTTGGTTTACAATCCCAAAAGCGAGGAGTTCGTTCCTAAAAAGGGACCTATCTTTACCAATATCCTTTTAGCCGATGAGATAAACAGAGCCCCGGCAAAGGTGCAGAGCGCTCTATTGGAAGCAATGCAAGAGAGACAGGTGACAATTGGAAAGGAGAGTTATTCTCTACCCGAACCATTTCTTGTGCTTGCTACTCAGAATCCTATTGAGCAAGAGGGAACATATCCCCTGCCCGAAGCCCAGATCGACCGATTTTTACTAAAACTGAAAGTAGATTATCCTAACAAGGAAGAGGAGTATGAGATAATGGAACGGATGAGCAAGGATGAGCAGGTAGAGGTGAGGAAGGTGATATCGCCTGAGGATATTATTCGCGTGCAGAGAGTGATAAAAGAAATCTATGTAGATAAAAAGGTGAAGGAGTATATCTTAAATATTGTCCTATCCACTCGTCCTCAAAATAGATACCTCCCTTCGGATTCCTCCCTTAGAAAAGAGATAGATAATCTTGTCTCTTATGGCGCTTCTGTGCGTGCCACTATCTATTTGAACATTGCTTCCAAAGCCCATGCCTTCTTAAAACGAAGAGGATATGTTACCCCTGAGGATGTAAAGTCAGTAGGATTGGATGTTCTAAGGCATCGGATAATCATCAACTATGAAGCAGAAGCAGAGGGGATTACTTCTGATGATATTGCCAGAAGAGTATTAGAAGAGATAGAGGTGCCCTGAGGATGCGCAAGATAAGACTATTCTTCCTCTTCCATTGGATAGCCATTCTTATAAGCATTCTTGTCCTCCTTCTTGTTATTCTTTCTATCTATGGCTTAATGTCCCTTGAGTCTTTCTATCGTCATCTACAACTGGCTACCCTTCCCTTAAACATCCTTTTAGGAGGAATAAATGCCCTGATCTTCGCTTATATAATCATCAGTATGCAATTGATATGGCTGGGGCGACTCCATAAAAGCCCTATCAGAACAGAGAAAGTAGGGGTGAAATGGGAAGATGTGATTGGCTTGGATGAAGCAAAGCAGGAAGCAAAGGAGATTGTGGAGTTAATTAAAGATAGGCAGAGATTACATAGGATGGGAGGAAAGATTATTCGGGGACTCTTGATGGTAGGACCTCCGGGCTGTGGCAAGACCTATATGGCAAAGGCAATCGCTACCGAAGCAGGTCTTCCTTTTATTCCAATGTCAGGTAGTGAATTCACAGAGATATTTGTAGGAGTAGGAGCGGCAAGGGTGCGCAGGTTATTTAAGAAAGCAAGAAAGTTAGCCTATGCTTATGGAGGATGCATTATCTTCATTGACGAACTCGATGCAATAGCGCGACGGCGGGTATTTAGTGTGTTTGGAGGAACAGAGGAGACAAATAGCACGCAGAATCAATTATTAGCAGAGATGGACGGACTGAAGGATAGAGAGGAGAATATTATTGTGATAGGAGCAACCAATGCTGCAGAGGGCACATTAGATGAAGCCTTGCTAAGACCAGGAAGGTTTGACAGAAAGATTTATATCAATCCTCCGGATCTGGAAGGAAGGAAGAAATTGTTTCATTACTACTTGAGCAAGGTGAAGTATGACCCCTCTGTGGATATTGATCTGTTAGCACGCAAAGCAGTGTATAAAACCCCGGCAGATATTGCAAACATTGTGCATGAGGCTACCCTTATCTCTGCGCGCTATAAAAAAGAGGCGTTAGGCAAGAGAGAACTTGAGGAGGCGATCGAGAGAATAGAGATGGGCATCAAGCAAAAAAGAAAACTTACTGAGAGGGAAAAGAGGATGATCGCTTACCATGAAGCAGGACATCTAATAGTGATGTATATCCTCCATCCTACCGATGATGTATTCAAAGCATCTATCATCTCTCGCCGAGAGACTCTGGGTCAGGTTTATTCTCAACCACGCGAGGAGTGGTTTACTTCCAATCGGGAGAGGTTGTTAGCCAATATAAAGGTGTCTCTGGGAGGCTATGCAGCAGAGAAGATAGTGTTTGGCACCACCTCTGATGGAGTGAGTGCCGATTTTCAGAAGGCGATCTGGCAAGCACATAATATGGTCTGGCGTTATGGGATGGGGAAGAGCGGGCTATTAGGAGATTTTACTGCCCTCCCTAAGGAGCAGGTTTCAGAGCGTTTGAAAGAGCAACTTAACCAGGAAACTCAGGAGATTGTTCAGAAGTGTTTGAAGGAGGTAGAGGAGTTGCTTCAGCGTGAGAGAGAACTTTTAGACCGTTTTGCCAAAGAACTCTTTGTGCGTGAGGAGTTAGACTACGATGAAATCGAGGCTATCTTTAAGGAATATAGGAAAAGTCATAACACTTAGCCTCTACCTTCCTCTTCTTGTTTCCTGCGCTCCTACTTACCCTGCCTCTGAACTGAGCAGTTCAATAACCGAGATTTGCGCTAAGGAAGGCTTAGGAGTAAAAGCAAAGGTGGTGGGGAAGACCTTATGGGTTTATGCCCCTTTGTCTGGGTTAGTAGATATAAATAAAGGGCAGTTAAGTAAGGAAGGGAAGGAGAAGATAGAGAAGATTGCCTTGAATATTCGCCGAGTGGTGCTAAGCACAGACAAAACCCTAAATTTCTATGTTCTTGTTGCTTCTGATATAGATATAGGAGTCGACTACACCATTGTGGGATATATAAAGGACATTAAACGGGTGCTACTTCTGGACATTTCTCGTGAGGAGTATCTTAACAGGATTTTGCAAGACTTTAGAATAGAACCACAGGCAAGAGGAGATAAAGAAGGAAAGCATCTCCAGTTTATGGATATCTCCTTGAGGCGTTTTCTTGCTGAGCAGGTATGCCAGCGAGCGAAAAGGGAGATCAAGGGAATAGAGGATCTAAACTGGAGTCTTTTGCAAGAGCAAGGGGTTATCAGATTTACTCTCTTCTCTGATAAGCCCAGAGAGAAGGAGGTTTATGAGTTTGCTAAGAATCTATTTAGGCAATATGGCTTTGATGGTTTTAAGAAGATAGAGGTAAAGAGAGAGGATGCTTCCCCAGGAAGTCTTTAAAAAGATAAGAAGGATAGAGATAAAGAGTAGAAGGTTGGTGGAGGATGTCTTTGCAGGAGAATACCACAGTGTATTTAAGGGGCGAGGGATGGAGTTTTTAGAGGTGCGTGAGTATCAGGAGGGAGATGATGTAAGGATTATTGACTGGAAGGTAAGTGCGCGGATGGGAAGGTTGTTTGTGAAGAGGTTTATCGAGGAGAGAGAGTTGCAGATAATCCTTTTAGTGGATAGCAGTTATTCAGAGTGGTTTGGAAGTGTAGAGATGAAGAACGAGATTGTTGCTGAGATTACCGCTCTCCTTTCTTTGAGTGCCATAAATAATAATGATAAGGTGGGTTTAATCATCTTTTCTGACAAGATAGAAAAGTATATTGCTCCCAAGAAAGGAAGAAGGAATGTTCTGCGTATGATAAG
>QNCL01000043.1 GCA_003645805.1 Candidatus Omnitrophota bacterium | reverse complement strand
GGGCAACAGAAGTATGCTCATTAATAAGCGCCACCTGCGAGGCATTAAAGTTTGAGGTCAACAGACTCACCAAGGCGATAAGCAGGACAGTACTCGCCAGAATCAGTTCTAAGAAACTAAACCCTTTACGCCACATTTACCTATCCTCCAAGAGACTCAGCCTTCCCCTTTTAGCATTTTTGCGTATTTGACCTTATAAACGGATAAGGAAAAGAAAAAAACGGTAGAAGAATAGAGTTTCTCACCATACTCCGATAGTTTCTTCTACCGCCTTTTTCACTTTAATGTTAGAAATCAAGAAAATCTACAAAATTTTTATTCGGTAGCAGTCCAGCTTTGACAATCGGTGCGGTTAATAGGAGCACTACAGCCACTGGCGGTGTTTTGTCTCACTATTCCATCGTCGGTTACACAAAAACAACGATTTCCTGTAACCCCAGCGTTTACAGGAACTGCAGAAGCACAGAAGGTGGTAGTATCAAAGCTTGTCATATTAAAGGTATAACCTTGCTTTGTTCCACCTGCCAGAGCAGAATCAATATAAGGAGGGGTTTGATTGCCTAATGTCTCAAGATCTGTGTAAGTATTATAACTAGTGTGATAACTTACTTGAGCACTTACTATTGTCTTCAAGGCTGCTTGGGCTGCTGCCTCATTTGCATTCAATCTTGCCCGCGTAAGGTTGGGAATGGCGATAGCGGCTAATAAAGCGATAATAGCCACTACAATCATAATCTCTACTAAGGTAAAACCTTTCTTTCTTAACATCTCTCACCTCCTGAAATACCTTGCTTAATCAAACTTTGCTTTTTTCTCCTCTCTTCCCCTTTCTCCTCACCTCCTTTGATAACCTTGGGTTAAGCAAACTAATCCAAAATTTACTTTGTATATCTTTATATACTACTTTTCTCCTCTCTTGTCAAGGCTTTTTTGAATAACATAAGCACTCTCTTTGGCAATCATCAGTTCCTCATTGGTAGGAATAACTAATACAGGAGCATCCCTTAGCAGATAACTAACCTCTGTCTCTATTCTCTGCTTGAGCAAAGGCACATTCTCTCCTATTCCTCCGGTAAGCACAAGGGCATCAATTCCGTTCATTACCGCAACATAAGCGCCAATATACTTCTTCAGCCGATAGATAAACACCTCAAAGGTGAGTTTGGCGCGGGGATTGTCTTTGTTCATTGCGCGCAAGATATCGCGCATATCACTGCTTATATCCGAGAGCCCCAATAACCCGCTTTTTTTGTTTAACATCTCGTTCATCTGCACAGAGGTTATCTTTTCCTTTCTCATCAGGTAGAATACAATTGCTGGATCAATGTCTCCAGAGCGTGTGCCCATCACCAGTCCCTCTAAAGGAGTAAAGCCCATACTGGTGTCTATAGACCTGCCCTCTTTGATAGCACTGAGGCTGCAACCATTTCCTAAATGGCAGGTAATCAAACGCAGTTGCTCTAAGGGCTTTTTTAAGATTTTACTTGCTTCAAGGGCTACATATTTATGACTTGTGCCGTGAAATCCATAGCGTCTTATTTTATACTCCTGATAGAGACGATAAGGAAGGGCATAAAGATAGGCATAAGCGGGCATTTCTTGGTGGAAAGCGGTGTCAAAAACTGCTACTTGAGGAATATGGGGAAGGAGTTTCATCCCTGCCTCAATGCCCATTAAATTAGCAGGGTTATGTAAAGGAGCAAGGTCAAAGTGAGAGCGAATACTTTCTATCACCTCCTCATCTATCAGCACCGCCTCCTTAAATCTCTCCCCTCCATGCACTACTCTATGTCCTATTGCGGAGATCTCCTTTGTATCTTCTATAATTGCCTCTGGAGGCTGCATAAGGCGGTCGATGATTATCTCCAAAGCCACCTCGTGACTTTTTATGTCTACCCCTATCTTTTCAATCAGCCCTTTTATTACTAACTCTGATCTCTCACCCTCAATGTCTACCACTGCATACTTTATAGAAGAACTCCCGCAGTTTATCACCAGTATCTTCATCCTGCTCAAAACTCCTCTTTCGCTCTTATGGCTGTAATTGCTACCACATCCACAATATCCTCTACACTGCAACCACGAGAAAGGTCGCTGGCTGGTCTGTTCAAATTCTGAAGGAGAGGACCAACTGCGCGTGCCTTACTCAACCTTTCTATTAGTTTGTAAGCAATATTTCCCGCATTAAGGTCGGGAAAGATAAGCACATTCGCTCTTCCTTTAACCTCTGAGTCAGGATACTTGCACTTGGCAATCTCAGGAATAAGAGCCGCATCTGCTTGAATCTCTCCGTCTATCTTTAAATCCGGAGCGCATCTCTTGGCTATCTCGGTTGCCTCTATAACCTTATCTATAAGTTTGTGTTTAGCACTCCCTTTTGTAGAGAAAGAGAGCATTGCTACCTTTGGCTCTCTATTTATCAGGAGTCTAAATAGATTAGCAGAAGCAAGGGCAATATTAGCCAACTGCTTTGCTGAAGGCTCAGGAATTACTCCACAATCAGCAAAGATGAATACCCCTTCTTCTCCTAACTCGCAATGCGGAATCTGCATCAGAAAAGCCCCGGAAACAGAAAAAGAGTCTTTGCATCCTAAATTTGCGATCAAACTTCTCAGCACCTGCGCAGTGGTTCTACTTGCTCCCGCCACCATTCCATCTACCTTACCTTCTCCTAAAAGAAAAGTAGAGAGATGTAGCGGGTCTTTCAACCTCTCTTGCGCTTCTTCTAAAGAAGACACCCCTTTTTTCTTTCTGTAGTATACCGGAGCCAAGGAGGAAGCAAACTCCTCAGTATCTATAATCTCTATCTCCGAAGTTTCTGAGAGAAGATTCTCCTCTATTTGCTTCCTTTTTCCTACCAGAACAATTCTGGCTATTTTCTGCTGAGTTATTTGCTTAACCGCGCTAATTACTCGTTTATCTTCCGCTTCACAAAGAACTATCCTCTTCTCACTTCCTCTGGCGCGCTCTCTTATCCGGGCAAGGATATCCATCCTGTTACTCTATCCTCTCCTTTGCCTTTAACAACTCTCTCTCTACAAAAGGAGGAACAAACCCCTCTATTTTTCCTCCCAGATTTATTATCTCCTTGATCAGTTTGGAAGAAAGATAAGAGTAGGATTCTGCGGGCATCATAAAGATGGTCTCTATCTCTGGAGCAAGCCTTCTGTTGGTTAAAGCCATCTGAAACTCATATTCAAAATCGGATATTGCTCGCAGACCTCGAATTACTACCCTTATTCCCTTCTCCTGCAGATAATTAACTATCAAGCCTTCAAATCTATCTACACTCACATTGCTTAGATGCTCAGTGGCCTTTTTCACTATCTCTATTCTCTTCTGTAAACAAAGAAGGGGTGTTTTCTGGGGATTATCTCCTACCAAGACTACTATCTCTTTGAAGATTTTGGAGGCGCGTTTGATAAGGTCTAAATGTCCGTAGGTCAGAGGATCAAAACTCCCTGGATAAGCAACTCTCATCTTACCTGTCCAAAATCTTGCTTGGCTCTCTATAAATGGCAGTTTTCATATAAGGAAAGCACTGTATCTCCATACTCCCTTCTCTTATACAGACGCAAATTTCCCGCCTCCGAAGGAAGTATACTTTTTTTGTAGTGTTCTATTGCCAATATTCCGTTTTCCAGAAGTATAGCATACTGCCCGATGTTTTGCAAGACCAATCCCTCAAACCCTTGCTGATAAGGAGGATCGGCTAAAACAATCTCGAACCTCTTTTTTCTTCTCCGCAAAAGGTTGAGTGCCTTTCGAAAATCTGTGCAGATGATCTGGAAATCATAAAACCCTAACTTCTTCAGCCTCCTTCTAATATTTTCGCTGCACCTTCTGTCTCTTTCCACAAACACAACCTCTCTCGCTCCCTTCTCTAATGCCTTTATCCCCAAACCTCCTGTGCCTGCAAATAGATCGAGCACATAAGCATCTTTTATCTTTTCAGTTAAAAGATTAAAAAGAGCGGTCTTTACCCGCTCTGTTGTGGGACGCATTTTTTCACTCTCCCATAAACTGAAGTATTATCTTTCGCTGACGAGGACGATTATCAAAATCCACAAATATAACCTGCTGCCATCTGCCCAGGGTTAATCTGCCTTCAGAGAAAGGAATGGTAAGGTCGGGTTTTAGCAAACAGGCACGGATGTGTGCATAGCCATTTCCATCTCCCCAGCGAAGATTATGAGCATACTCTCCCTTCACCGGAGCAATCCGTTCAAACAACGCCTTTATATCCTTCAGAAGCCCTGGTTCATATTCAATAGTGCTCACTCCGGCAGTAGAACCACTTACAAAAATCGTGACTATTCCCTTATGCAAACCTGTAGCGCAAAGTTCCTTCTCTATAAGAGGGGTAATGTCAATGATCTCAGTATGTCCTTTTGTGTTTATCTGAATCTGTCTGCTAACAACCATATCTTCTACCAAAAATAAAAATGGATAAAAAAACCTCAAAATTGCTGCAGAAATCGGATATCGTTTTCAAAAAACAGGCGGATATCCTGAATATTGAACTTGAGCATTGCTATACGCTCCACTCCCATCCCAAAAGCAAAACCACTTACCTTCTCAGGGTCATAACCGACCTTTTCAAATACCCGAGGATGAATCATCCCTGCTCCTAATATCTCCAGCCATCCTTTGCTGGCACATACTGAACAACCTCTGCCTTTACAAAGAAGACAGGAAATATCCACCTCTGCACTGGGCTCGGTAAAAGGAAAGTAATGGGCTCTAAATCTCATCTTCACCTCTTCCCCAAACATCTGAGAAATGAACTCGGCTAATATTGCCTTCAGATTAGCAAGACTCACCTCTTTATCCACCATAAACCCCTCTACCTGATGAAATACACAAGAGTGAGAAGCATCAGTAGCATCGGGTCTAAACACCCTTCCCGCGCTGATTATGCGTAAAGGAGGCTTTTCCTTCTCCATCACCCTTATCTGCACAGTGGAAGTCTGGCTACGAAGAAGAAGATGCTCTGGAGAACTGAGATAGAATGTATCAAAGGCATCACGAGAAGGATGATCCAAGGGGATATTCAATGCCTCAAAGTTATGATACTCATCTTCTATCTCCTGTCCCTCCACTACCCGAAAATTTAATCTTTTAAAGATATCTTCTATTTGGTTAATAACCTGGGTTAAGGGATGCAAGTGCCCCAGAGAAGAAAATACTCCGGGAAGAGTGATATCCTCTTTCTTTCCCTGCAAGAAAGAGAAAGAAAGAGAAACCTGTTGAATAAAGGATTGTATCTCCTTTTTCAGGTCATTGACCAACCTTCCAATATGCGGACGTTCGTCAGGGGAGAGGTCTTTGAGTCCTTTCAGAAGTTGAGTAAGTTCTCCTTTTCTTCCTATATATCTTGCTTTTATCTCCTGCATCTGTACAGGAGAAGAAATCTCTTTTATCTGGGCAAAAAACTCCTCTCTTATCTTATCCAATCTCTCCTTTATCCCTCTTCTATCTCTCTCCATCTCCCTTGCACCAAAAATCTCTCTACTGAAAAGAAAAACCCTATATCCGTCTCTCTTCTAAAACCATCTCCATCCTCACTATGGCTAAGGCTAACATAGCCCAGAACAGAACAGACAACTGCAGCGAATAGAGATTGGTATCAAATACACTATGGATGAGGAAACCTATTATACCAGTAAGAATTCCTAAAAGCAAGGGGTCTTTACTCTTTCTAAATATCCTCGCTCCTCCTGTAAACAATCTATGCAAAATCCAAAGAAAAGAAGCAATTCCTACAACTCCTGTTTCTGCAAGCATCTGGAGATAGCAGTTATGGGCATAGGTACCTTTGCTAAGATCCATATACACCCCTAAACCATAACCCAAAAGAAATTTATTTTTCACCAATCTCATCGCTTCATACCATAATCCCTCTTTTCCTAAACGCCCTGCACTCTCTAAATGAAAGATAGAGATTGCCCTTTCCTTCATCGACAAAGGGCTAAGAAAAAAAACAAGCAAAATCAAAGCAATAACCGAAAGAAGGAATAATATCTTCTGGTTAGTGCTTGTTGTCAGATAGAAAAATCCCCCAATGAAGAAAAGAGAAAAAGCACAAATAAATCCTATCCAGGCGCCGCGGGAGTAAGTAAGGGCTAAGCATAGTCCGGCTAACATTGCTAAAGACAGAGAAAGAAAGAAGTGTATAGAAAAATATGATCTTTTTAAAAATAACAAACCTAAATTTAAGGGAAGAAAGAGAATCAAATAACTTCCGAAATCATTATAGTATTTAAAAGCGGCGGTGAGGTAACCATTGACTAATGGACGCTGGCGGAAGAAATCTACTCCCTGAAAGTGTTGAAATATCCCATCAAGAACGGACAATGCGTAAAAACCAATCAACACGGTCAAAACAATTTCAAATCTCCTCCCTCCTGCTTTTGCTTTCAATACTTCTAATAATAGAAAATAAATGAGAGCATACTCTAAGGTCTTTCCGATGAAAACAAACAGACTCTTTGTAGGTTCTATACTAAAAACAGTAGAGAGAAAAGAGGCGAGTAAAAAACAGAGAACAGGAAGGTTTAAAGCACTCGAGGGAAAAACTTTCCATTCGCTTTTCAAAATCCTCTGTCCTGTTTTTTTAGAAAGAAATAAAAGAAGAGCAAGAGTAAAGCAGATCTCTGTCCCAGCAATGGAGAAAGTTGCAAAAGCAAGCATTAAGCATAGAAAAACAAACAAACCTCTATCAAAAAGATTTATCCATCTATCCATCGGTTGAAAGTAAAAAGTGTTTTGAACTACCTCTTTTGAAACCTTCCGTCAGGGAAAGCATAGAAAAGGATATTAGAATCTCTATCGGTGCGGTATATCCTTATTCTTTTGTTTCTCAATCTTGTTATTACCTCTTCTGAAGGATAAGAATGAAGGTTGTTCTTGCCTACACTTATTACTGCAACAGAAGGAGAAACTGCTTTCAGGAATTCCTC
>QNCL01000042.1 GCA_003645805.1 Candidatus Omnitrophota bacterium | reverse complement strand
GTAATCTTTCTTATCTCTTCTATCTTCTCCTTAAGGTCTGAAGGAAGAGTATCTCTGGCTCCGGTAGTTCCTAACCGAGAGATATAATAGATAAACCCTTGTGAGTGCTGACAGATTATCTTCATCCTTTCTTTCTTGGTGGTAGGAGCAAGTAAAAGAATCAGATCCATCTCTCTTCTATGCAAAAATTTCCTCACTTCCTCCGCTTCCTCCAGAGGAAGATCAGGAATGATTAAACCCTCAATACTCGCTTTTGCGCTTAACTCCACAAATCTCTCTATTCCTAATTTGTGCACAGGGTTGTAGTAGGTAAATAGAACCAAAGGGGGTCTTCTTTTTCTATCTATCTGCTTTGTCAACTCAAGAATCTTAAGCAGAGAAACACTCTGGGAGAGGGCGCGTTCGGAGGCAGACTGGATTGTTGCCCCATCAGCCAGGGGGTCAGAAAAGGGCACTCCCAACTCTAAGATATCCACCCCTACAGAAGGAAAGGAAAGGATTAGTTCACGGGTAATCTGAAGATTGGGATCTCCGGCAGTGATAAAGGCAATGAAAGCCTTTTTGTTCCTTCTTCTTAATTGGGCAAATCTTTCTTCAATCCTTCCCATCCTTAATCCTTTTTACTACCTCTATATCTTTATCTCCTCTTCCGGACAAACAAACAATTATAATCTCATCTTCTCTAAACCTTCTCTTTTGCAAATAGGCAAGAGCATGCGCGGACTCTAAGGCGGGTATTATTCCCTCAAGTTGAGAAAGAAGAGCAACGCTTTCTAAGCACTGTTTATCTGTTACCGAAACATACTCGCATCTCCCTATATCTTTATAGTAGGCATGCTCAGGGCCTACTGCAGGGTAATCAAGCCCAGGGGCTATGGAATGGGTAGTTTTAATCTGTCCATCCTCATCCTGTAAAAGATAACTTCTGCTTCCATGCAGAATACCTATCTCTCCTTTGCACAAACTTGCGGAATGACTCTGAGTATTTAACCCTTTACCTCCTGCTTCCACTCCGATGAATTTTACTTTCTTCTGGTGAAAGAAAGGATGAAATAAACCTATACTATTTGAGCCCCCACCCACACAGGCTATCAGATAATCAGGTAATCGCCCGGCGTATTTTAGGATCTGAACCTTCGCCTCCTTACCTATCACCGCCTGAAAGTCTCGCACTATCATTGGATATGGATGAGGACCCACTACCGAGCCAATAAGGTAGTGCGTGTCCTTCACATTGGCTACCCAATCACGAATCGCCTCATTACAGGCGTCCTTGAGTGTCCTGCTTCCACTCCTTACCGGGATAACCCTTGCTCCCAATAACCCCATTCTAAACACATTTAAACTCTGTCTTCTTATATCCTCTTCTCCCATATATATCTCGCAGCAAAATCCAAACATCGCGCATACTGTAGCCACTGCTACTCCGTGCTGTCCTGCTCCTGTCTCAGCAATTATCCTCTTCTTCCCCATCCGCTTGGCTAAAAGTATCTGACCAAGTGCATTGTTTATCTTATGTGCTCCGGTATGACATAAGTCCTCCCGTTTTAGATATACTCTAGCTCCTATCTTCTTGCTCAACCTTCGAGCAAAATAAAGGGGGGTTGGGCGTCCTGCATACTCTCTTAGATAATACTCCAACTCCTTCTGAAAACCTCTATCTCTCTTGAGTCTTTTATACTCCCTCTCCAACTGCTCTAAAGCAGACATCAAGGTCTCAGGAACAAACCTTCCTCCAAACTCTCCAAAATAACCTTTTTTATCAGGAAGTCCCATTTTTCACCTTGCGAATAAATTCCTTCATCAGCCTCTCATCCTTTCTGCCTATCTCCTTCTCCACCCCTGTGCATACATCTACCATCCATGGCTTAACCCTTCTTATCGCCTCCTTTACATTGCCTGGGTTTAGCCCTCCCGCAAGAATTATCTTCTTTCCGAAGACTCTTGCTCGTTCTGCTAAACTCCAGTCAAATACCTCTCCTGTCCCTCCTATCTTCTCTCCTGTGCGTGTATCTAAACAGATAATCTCTATCTCCTTAAACTCTCCGATCTTGGGTATATCCCTCTCCTCTCTTAGATGAAATGTCTTGATAACCTTAAAAGATGTGCTCATCCTTAATCGCTTGCAGTAGTATATATCCTCCTCTCCATGCAGTTGCACAGCATCAAGTGCACAATCTTCACCTATCTGTTTTACCTCGTTCTCAGGAGCATCTGCAAAAACTCCCACCTTCATTACAGATGAAGGGATATCCTTAATTATTCTCCTTGCCTCCTCTATCTTGATTCTGCGGGGGCTATGGGCAAAGATAAACCCCAGTGCATCCGCGCCCCACTCTACTGCTTTTACTGCATCCTTAAGGTTTGTTATACCACAAATCTTTACTTTTGTCATCCTTTAGCCATCTCCTTAACCAGTTTCTTAAACTCCCTTCCCCTTTCCTCAAAATTAGCAAACATATCGAAACTCGCACACCCGGGAGAAAATAGCACT
This sequence comes from Candidatus Omnitrophota bacterium, assembly GCA_003645805.1. Taxonomy (GTDB): domain Bacteria; phylum Omnitrophota; class 4484-213; order 4484-213; family 4484-213; genus B17-G2. The sequence goes on along the minus strand of QNCL01000042.1, from coordinate 4,510 downwards.
GTATCTCCCTCCTCTCCTATTCTCCGCACTATGCTAAATACCTCCTTTAATGAACATACCTCCTCTGTCTCTCCTGCCTCTTTAATCTGTTCTCTAATCTTTTCCTTTGCTTTCCCAATAAGAATAGTCTTCTTCACCTTCTCCTTAATAAGCGAACATAAGGAAGAGAATTCTCCTCCTTTATCCTTTCCTCCTAAAATAAGGATAACCGGAGGAGAAACATTCTCCAGAGCATAACGCACTGCATCTACATTGGTGGCTTTGGAGTCGTTGATGAATCTGACTTTCCCTATGGTATCTACATATTCTAAGCGATGCTCTAACCCTTTGAACTCCTCTAAACTTCTCTGGATAATCTCCTTACTTATACCCAGAATCCTTCCTACTATTTTAGCGGATTGCTTGATCTCGTCCTTCTCATCCAGCCAGAGGATATGAGGAAACCTGTTCGTATTCAGCAAATGCCTCTTTACTGCCTGCTGGCAACTCTTATTTATCAACAACCAGTCTCCTTCTCTCTGATTCTCAAATATTCTATACTTAGCCCTCTTGTATTCTTCAAAGTTTTGATAGCGGTCTAAATGGTCAGGAGTAATGTTTAAGATGACGGAAATATAGGGCTTGAATCTATCTATTCTCTCCAATTGAAACGAACTCACCTCCAACACTACTACCTCATACCCTCCTTCTCTTACTATATGAGAAAAAGGGATGCCGATATTTCCACATACTACTGCCTTCTTCCCTGCTTTCTTTAACATCTCACCTATCAAGGTTGCTGCACTGCTTTTGCCATTTGTTCCAGTAATAGCGATTATGGGAGAGGAGCAAAAACGATAGGCAACCTCTATCTCGCTAACTAAAGGCACACCCTCTTCCTTCGCCCATAAAAAAAGCTGGGGATTATCTACCCCGGGACTAACAATGAGCAAATCCTTATCTCTTATAAACTCCTTGCTATGTTTCCCTATCTCTACCTTTATCCCTTCTCTTTCCAGCCTTTCTTTCTCCGCTCGCAACTCCTCTGTATCTCTCCTCTCACTCACCTCTATCTGTATATCACTCTCCCTTAAAAGACGGGCTACTGCTATTCCGCTCTTTCCTAACCCGATTACTCCTGCTTTTCTCATTCTCTACCTAATCTTTAAAGTTAATAACCCTAATAATCCGAAGATTAAACCCATTATCCAGAATCTCACCACCACTTTGGGCTCTGCAAGCCCTTTTATCTGAAAATGATGATGCACAGGGGACATTAGGAATATTCTCTTTCTTTTTGTCTTAAAATAAACTACCTGCAAAAGCACAGAGAGCGCCTCCAGAGTAAATACTCCTCCTACTAAAATTAGAAGGACCTCGTGTTTTAGAAGGAGCGCAGATAAGCCAAGGCATCCACCCAAGGCTAAACTTCCACTATCTCCCATAAATATCTCTGCAGGATAGCAATTATACCACAAAAATCCCAATCCTGCTCCCACTATCGCTGCACAGAATATACCTACCTCTCCTCCATAAGGAGAATAGGGGATAAAAAGATAATGGCTAAATCTGACATTTCCGCATAGATAACCTATTATTGCGTAAACAAAGGCTACTATAACCACACAACCTATGGCTAAACCATCCAGCCCGTCGGTTAGATTGACCGCATTTGAGAAAGCAGAGATTATAAACGCTGTCCAGAGTAAGTAAAACCATCCCAGATTAAAAACAAGGTGCTTAAAAAAGGGAAGGTGTAATTTAGGAGGATAATTAGTCATAAGAAATAGTCCTATAAACACTCCCCAAACTATCTGGGCTAAGAACTTAACAGTAGGAGTTAAACCCGAGGATCTGCGTTTGATAAGTTTTATATAATCATCAACAAAGCCCAAGCCTCCTAAATAAAGCAAAGAGGAGAGGATCAGCCATATATACTGATTGAAGATATCTGCCCAACAAATAACTGAGATAACTACGGAGGCAATTATCAGAACTCCTCCCATAGTAGGAGTGCCTTCTTTCTTTCTCTGCAGTAGATAAAGATCCTTATATTCCTTGCGAATATTCTCTCCCACTCCATATCTCTTCAACCATCTAATAAAAAGAGGGAAAAGAAGGAAGGTGCAAAGGAAAGCAGTAATAGAGGCAAGCAGAGCACGCACACTAATGTAGCGGAATATATTAAATACAGAGAAAAGATTTACTAAAGAGGATAAAAGATAGTAGAGCATAGTTAAAAACTTTGATAAAAAACTCTCTGCTCTTCTACAGAGTTTGCTCTAATTGCGAAACAATCTCTTCCATCCTCATTCCTCGTGAGCCTTTGATTAGCACTGTATCACCTGCTTTTAAGATGGTTATTAAATACCTGCTTGTTTCTTGGTTGGAAGAGAAATGCAAAATATCTCCTTTCATTCCATAGTAATCTGCTCCTCTGCCTATCTGCTGGGCTAATTTCCCTACACTAATTAGTATATCTATCTCTTTCTCGGCGACAACCTTACCTATCTCAAAATGTAAACCCTCGCTCTCCTCTCCTAATTCCAGCATATCTCCCACCACCAATATCCTTCTCCTTCCGAACCTGGCTAACTGCTCTATAGCATAACTGAGAGAGGAAGGATTGGAATTATAGGCATCATTGATAATCCTTATTCCTCTCTTTTCTTTCATCTGCATACGCATAGGAGGAGCCTGAAAAACCTTTATCCTTTCTCTCATCTCTTTTTTGTCTATTCCCATCCTTTCGCACACTGCAAAAGCGATGGCAAGATTCTGGGGATGAATCAAATTCCTGGAGAAAACCTCCTCTTTGACTCCTATAACCTCCCCCCTAAACCTCTCTTTTGCCCGCGAATAAAGAGTCTTATCTCTTCCATCTATCACCAGCAGTCCATCTCTCCTCAAGCCCTCTATCAACTCCAGTTTAGCCTCATACACGCCCTCAATACTCTTGAAAAACTCAAGGTGAGCATAGCCAATATTAGTAATCACTCCCACAGTAGGCTCTATCATCTTTGATAACCTTCTTATCTCCCCAAAGTGGTTGGTGCCCATCTCTACTACACCTACTTGCACAGCAGGATTTAGCCTCAACAGAGTAAGGGAGACACCTATATAATTATTTTCATTTCCCTTATTCTTCAGCACCCTGTATCTTCTGGAGAGCAAAAAAGCGATGAGTTCTTTTACTGTGCTTTTGCCATTGCTTCCCGTAATACCAATTATGGGAATAGAAGACTTTCTCCGCAGATAAGCACTAATATCTCCCAGTGCTTTTAGGGTATCAAGGACATAGAGAAGAGAAAAGGTAGAAGGAGGAGAAAGAGAAAGAGGTAAAGAAACTATCGCTCCTCTTGCTCCTTTTCTAATCGCCTCCTTAACAAACTTATGTCCATCAAACCTCTTCCCTTTAAGAGCAATGAATAACTCTCCTTCTCTGATAGTGCGAGAGTCAATGGATACTCCGGAGAAATGATTTCTCTTGCTTCCTTCTATTCTTTCTATCTCTGTTGCTTGTAAAACCTCCTTGAGGAGCATCTTATACCCTCTCCCCCTTGAAGGAAAACTTTACCTTTCCAGATTCCTTACCTCCTTCTAAGCAATGCCTTTATCTCCTCTCTAACAACCTCTCTATCATCAAAAGGGATGATGGTATCCTTGAAGACCTGATATTTCTCATGCCCTTTCCCGGCAATGACTACCACATCTCCTGTGCGGGCTACCTCTATTCCTTTGCGAATTGCCTCTCTTCTGTCTAAGATTATCTGATAATTATCTCTCCTCTCTATCCCTTTTGCCACCTCTTTCAGAATCTCTTCTGGATCCTCGGTGCGCGGATTATCCGAGGTAAGGATGAGCAAATCGGAAAGTTCGCTGCCTACCTTGCCCATCACGGGCCTTTTCTGCCTATCCCTATCGCCTCCACAACCAAAGATACTGATCAATCTACCCCCTGCAGGAAGTATAGATCTCATAGTCCTTAGCACATTTCTCAGCGCATCTTCTGTATGGGCATAATCAACAAACACCAGAAAATCTTGACCGCACTCGATCCTCTCCAGACGCCCTGGCACCCCAGAAAATTCTTTAAGAAGGGGAACAATCGCCTTTGGAGAAAACCCCTCGCTTAAACAGAAACAAATTGCGCATAAGATATTGTAGATGTTATACTCTCCAATAAGAGAAGATTCCACTAAATACTCCTCATCCTTGACGCAAACAAGGAATTTCATTCCCTTAAGCGATAGATCCACAGAGTGCCTCTTGAGAAAAATATCCCCCTGTCTTTTTACTCCATAACTAAATACCTTTGCTTTCATACCTTCTACAATCTCCTCATAGCGCTTATCATCTATATTAAGAATCGCCTGACCTTTCTCGGGCAAACTCTGTAGAAAGCTCCTCTTTGTTTGAAAATACTCCTCTAAATCTCTATGATAGTCCAGATGGTCGGGACTAAAATTGGTGAATATCCCGCTATTAAAATCCAGTTCGGCAATTCGTTTCTGAGCAATAGAATGTGAGG
>QNCL01000041.1 GCA_003645805.1 Candidatus Omnitrophota bacterium | reverse complement strand
GTTTGAGCAGGATAAGAGATTTAAAGAGTTAAGATTAAAGTATGACAAGGCTAACTGAGGAAGAAAAGAGGGAGTTGAAAGAATTTGCTCAATCTTCTACTTTCAAAACTGATTTAAGAAGAATATCGGAGAGTCGATACAATCCTTTTGTTGTGGGAGGTAAGATGAATATAGATCGTTTTATAATTTTTCTTTCTGAATATAATTATTTTATAAATCATACTTTAAAACCCTTTCGCAAAATTAAAGATAAAAAGAATAAACTCTAAATTTTATGGATATATGTAATAGTCAAGGGCTTAGCCTGACCTGTTAATCCAAAATAAAAATGTTGTTTTAACTCATCAAGGGTGTAATCTCTCCCTTGACCCTACTTTTCTTCCTGCCTGTATTTATTGCTTTAGCCTCCCTGCCTTTATAAACTATGCTTACTCTATCATTTAGGTGCTCATAACCTCCTAAAGCCACGGCTGTTGACCTTTAAGTTTAATTTTGTTATCATATATACTAACTACAAAAGGTTTAAAGAGATCTTTATTTATTTGAAAAAACAAGGTTTGCTTCTTTCACGGATTTTCTTCAACAAGAGTATGAAAGTTATTGATGAAGTGAGGTAAGCCATGAAGAAACGAGAAACCTGGGGAACACATATTGGGATGCTTTTGGCGATGATTGGCACGGAGGTAGGTTTGGGGAACATCTGGCGTTTTCCTTATTTGTGCGGGAAGTATGGAGGAAGTGCATTTCTTATTCCCTATCTCATTTTGCTTTTTAGTGTAGCGGTATTTGCTATGATGTGTGAGTGGGCATTGGGGAGGTTTACTCGGCGTGACCCCTTAGGAGCGTTTGAGAAGATCAACTTCCCTCAAGGGACAAAGATAGGAGCATGGGGAATCATAGGCCCCTTCTTTTTGTATGCCTACTATATTGTAATCACTTCTTGGGTTCTATTCTATGCCTTTGCCTCTTTAGGTAGACTCTTTCCCAAGGATACCGAAACCTTTTTTGTGAATTTCCTCAGTAGTCCGACAATCTTTTTGGTGCACATTATCTGCGTAGGCATCTGTAGTACAATCATCGGTTTAGGAGTGCGAAAGGGGATCGAAAGGGCAAGCAAGTTTATGATCTCTACCCTGTTTATCCTTCTTTTGATAGTGGTTTTACGAGCGATAACCTTGCCCGGAGCAGGCAAAGGTTTTGATTTCTATATGCATCCTCGCTGGAGAGAGATGTGGAGTTTGCAGGCATGGGGTGCGGCTCTGGGGCAAATATTCTTTACTTTGAGTTTGGGGATGGGAGCAATGATTATCTATGGGTCTTATCTGAAGGAGAAGATTGGTATCCCCAAGAATGCTCTTGCTTGTGCTCTTGGAAATACCTCTGTTTCTCTGTTAGCAGGGTTTGCCATTTTCCCCGCAGCCTTTGCTTTGGGGATGGAAGAGGTTGTGCATCAGGAAAGCATTGGTTTGACTTTTATTGTTCTTCCGCAGTTATTTATGCGTATGCCCTTTGGATGGTTCTTCGCTTTTCTCTTTTTTCTTCTACTTCTGTTTGGTGCTCTTTCCTCAGCAATTAGTATTCAGGAGCCGAGCGTTGCTTGGTTGATTGAGGAGAGGAATTGGAGCAGGAAGAGGAGCGCATTATTCACTGGCACCATTCTCTGGATTTTAGGACTCCCTTTTATTCTTAACGGCTGGGCAAAAGGAGGCTTGGGGGAAAAGTTGTCCTTGCTTAGCAAGATGGACACCATCATCGGGCAACTTGCTCTACCTTTCTTTAGTCTATTGGCAGTAATTGCTGTAGGTTGGGTGATGAAGGAAGGATTTGAGCAGATAAACAAGAATGCCTATTATAAACTACCCATTTTCTTCAAAGGATGGATAAGATGGGGTGTGCCTTTGTTTATCTTCTTCCTGTTTATCTCTACTTTACTCAAGAATATAAAGGAGATCTTTAACCTTTCTGTGAGCGAATCCACCCTCTTGATGACCTTTATTGTTTGCTTAATTGTATGGGGAGGATTTGCTTTCTTTACACATATCTCGTTGAAGATAGAGAAAAGGAAGGTATGAGTGTCTTAGAGAGAATTGCGAACTTTCTTGCTCGTCCCGGGATAGGATGGGCACTGGTAATAGGAAGCATCATCCTCATCTACAGCGGTTTTCTCTACTATCTGAAGAGAAAGAGGTAGAAAACCCGCAGAACTCGAGTTAGTTAACTTGAAAGTAGAACTTCCTCACCACAACTTCTCTTAAAGAAGGGGGGAGAGGGAGTTTTCTGTATTTAGTTTCATCTTTATGGACTCACGGTATCAGCCTCAACAGATAGAAGAGAAGTGGTATAAGTATTGGGAAGAAGGGGGGTATTTTATCCCCAAGATAGAGAAAGCCAAAAAGCCTTATGTGATTGTCATCCCTCCTCCTAATGTTACCGGCATCCTGCATATGGGGCATGCCTTAAACAATACTTTGCAGGATATTCTTATTCGCTTCAGGAGAATGCAGGGTTTTCCCACCTTGTGGTTGCCCGGAACAGACCATGCAGGAATTGCCACCCAGAATGTAGTGGAAAGGGAATTGAGCAAGAGAGGGCTAAAAAAGGAGGATTTGGGAAGAGAAAGGTTTTTAGAGCAGTTGTGGAAGTGGAAGGAGGAGCATGGGGCTACAATTATTAAGCAGTTAAAAAGATTGGGGTGTTCTTGCGACTGGACGCGGGAGAGGTTTACAATGGATGAAAAACTCTCTGAGGCAGTAAAAGAGGTGTTTGTAAGGTTATATGAGGAAGGATTGATCTATCAGGGAGACTATATTGTAAACTGGTGTCCCCGCTGCCAGACCGCTCTTTCTGATGAAGAGGTAGAGCACCGGGAGGTTGAAGGGAAACTTTACTATATCAAATACCCTTTGAAATCATCTCCTGAGGGGGAAAAAGTAGAGTTTCTGGTGATTGCTACTACCCGTCCAGAAACAATGTTAGGAGATACTGCTATAGCAGTGCATCCTCAGGATAGAAGATATAAACGATTGGCAGGGAGTAAGGCAATACTTCCCTTAGTAAATAGAGAGATTGTGATAGTAGAAGATAGAATGGTAGATCCAGAGTTCGGCACAGGGGCGGTGAAGGTTACTCCTTACCATGACCCTGATGACTTTATGCTTGCCCAGCGTCATAGGATAGAAGGGGTGTTGATAATGACTCCTCAAGGGAAAATGAGCGAGAATACAGGGCGATATGCCGGGCTGGATAGGTTTGCCTGTCGCGAGAGAGTGGTAGAGGATTTGAAGAAAGAAGGGTTATTGGTTAAGGTAGAGCCTTACCAGCATTCCGTAGGCCACTGTTATCGTTGTGAGACAGTTATAGAACCCTATCTTTCCCGCCAATGGTTTGTGAGAATGAAGCCTTTAGCAAAGAAGGGGATTGAGGTGGTGAGAGAAGGGAGGATAAAATTCTATCCTTCTCGGTGGAAGAAAGTATAGCTGAATTGGATGGAGAATATAAGAGATTGGTGCATTTCTCGCCAGATCTGGTGGGGGCATAGGCTGCCTGTTTATTACTGCCGAAGATGCCAGAGAGAGGGTTTTGAGGAAGCAGAGAATAAAAGGGAGGAGAAAGGAAATAAGAGAGGGATAATTGTAGCAAGGACAAGGGTAGAGAGATGTCCTTATTGTGGCTCTGATGAGATTTCTCAGGAGGAGGATGTTCTGGATACATGGTTCTCTTCCTGGCTCTGGCCCTTTTCTACTTTGGGCTGGCCAGAGAAGAGTGAGGATCTGGACTATTTCTATCCTACCTCCACACTGGTTACCGCTCCTGAGATTATCTTCTTCTGGGTGGCGAGGATGATTATGGCGGGGATAAAGTTTATGGGCGAGATTCCTTTCCGAGATGTGTATATCCACGGCACAATAAGGGATGCAAAGGGAAGGAAGATGTCCAAATCCTTAGGCAATACCATTGACCCTTTACAGATAATCAACGAACTCGGAGCAGATGCCCTGCGGTTTAGCCTTGTTTTTATCACCGCCACCGGTCAGGATGTCTTTCTTTCCAGAGAGAAGTTTCTGGTGGGAAGGAACTTTGCCAATAAGATATGGAACGCCTCCCGTTATATCCTTGCAAAGACGCAAGGGAAGGAAGATCTCTGTTTAGAGAAAATACCCGAGGATTTAGAACTTAAGGAGAGATGGATCTTAAGTCGCCTACATCGGACTATTGAGGAGGTAAGCAGAGCATTAGAGCAGTATAGATTTCAAGAAGCAGAGAGCAGAGTATACGACTTCTTCTGGCATCAATTTTGCGATTGGTATATTGAACTGACAAAGCCATCTCATCAGGAGATTACCCAGAAGGTTCTTGTTTATGTTCTGGAGAAAACAATGCGGCTTCTCCATCCCTTTATGCCTTTTATCAGTGAGGAAATCTGGCAGAGAATAAAGGAAGGTTCCAAAAAGAAGAGTATTATGCTTGCTTCCTGGCCCAAGAAGGAGCAGAGGTGGATAGATGAGAGCGCAGAGAGAGATATGAACTTAATTATTGAGATAACTCAGGTAGTGCGTAATCTACTGGCGGAGTTGAATATAAAGGAAAAAGCAGAGGTAAGTCTGGTGTTGGTCAATTTTCCCGCGCACCTATCCTCCTACCTTTCCTATATCTCTCAACTTACCCGCATAGATAATATTACTTGCAAGAAGGAGGGAGTGAAAGAAGGAATATTGAGTTTAGTAAAGGATACAGAGGTTTATTTACTCCTGGAGAAGATGGAAGTAGAGAGGGAGAAGGGACGGATACGCAAAAAGATAGAGGAGATAGAGAAGGATATACAACTTCTTTCTATCAGGTTAGCAAACAAAGAGTTTGTACAACGCGCCCCCGCAGAGGTAATAGAGAGAAACAGAGCAAGGAAGAGGGAGATGGAGTTGAAAAAGAAGAGATTAGAGGAGATTCTTTCTCGGCTATGTTTAATTCAGTCATAAAGAGGGCGTTAAAGGAGGATATTGGAGAAAGAGATATTACCTCTTCTCTCCTAATCCCGCCCGGACTAAAAGGAAGGGCAGAGATTATCTGCCAACAGGAGGGGGTAATAGCCGGGCTTAAAGTAGCAGAGGAGGTTTTTCGGAGCGTAGATGCCCACACGAGGTTAAAGGCACTCAAAAGGGAAGGAGAGAGATGCAAAGAGCAGGAGAAGGTAGGAGAGGTAGAGGGGAGATTAAGGAATATTCTCTGTGCAGAGAGGGTAGCCCTGAATTTTTTATCCCGCCTCTCGGGAATTGCTACCCTTACCGCTCGTTTTGTAGAAGAAACAAAGGGTTTTCCGGTCAAGATTATGGATACACGCAAGACGACCCCTAACTTGCGAGAGTTGGAGAAGTATGCGGTGAAGGTGGGAGGAGGGGTTAATCATCGTTTTCGTCTGGATGAAATGATTCTCATAAAGGACAACCACATAAAGGTATTAAGACAGAGATCTCCCCATATCAGTTTGAAAGAGATACTGGAGAAAACAAAAAGGAAAGCAGAGAAAGGGCTACAGGTAGAGATTGAGGTAAGCACTCTAAAGGAGTTTAAGGAAGCAATGGAGGGAAAGCCGGATATAATTATGCTAGATAATATGAGCCCAGAGGAGATAAGGAAAGCGGTAGAATGGCGCAACTCTCAAGGATTATCCGTAGAGTTAGAGGTTTCTGGAGGGATAACTCTGGAGAATGTGAAGGAGATTGCCCGCACAGGAGTGGAGCGGATATCTATCGGGGCACTTACTCGCGGAAATGCCTGGCTGGATTTTAGTTTAGAGGTTAGCCATTGTTAATACCTAATAGAAAGGTCTTGTTTTATAGAACCCTTTCCTCTACACAGGATGTTGCTTATGCCCTGGCTAAGAAAGGGGAGAAAGAGGGAACAGTAGTAGTTAGTGATTATCAGTACAGAGGTAGAGGGAAATTAGGGAGAAGATGGTTTTCAGTGCGGGGAAAGAATCTTCTTTGTTCTGTTATCTTAAGACCCTCTGTCTCTCCCCAGCAGGTTTTTTTACTTACTCGCTCTGTCAGTTCTTGCATAAAACAAGTGATAGAAAAAAGAGCGGGGCTCAAGGTTCATTTTAAGCATCCTAATGACTTGCTGATAAATAAAAAGAAGGTAGGAGGGATATTAAGCGAGGCACATATAAAAAAGAACAGGGTAGAGTTTGTTATTTTAGGGATAGGGATAAATGTAAATGCAAAGAGAGAAGAACTTATCCCGGGGGCTACATCTCTTAAGGTGGAGACAGGGCGTAGATTCTCTCGTCCTGATCTGCTGAGGGAGATATTAGATGCACTGGAGAGCAAGGGAATATTTTAGCATAAAGGGATAAGAATTAGAGGAAGCGATTTTTAGTAAGTTTTTGGAGGAGGGAAAAACTTGTCCAACTTTCAGGTATCGGAGGTAAGATGTTGATTACCCTGTGCAAGTCCAAGATTCAGGGAGCAGTGGTAGTAGAGAAGGTTCTCTATTATGAAGGAAGCATTACCATTGCTCAGGAACTATTAGAGGCAGCAGATATCCTGCCCAATGAAAGGGTTCAGGTGGTCAATTTTAATAATGGCAAGAGATTTGAAACTTATGTAATTCTGGGCAGAAGATCTTCGGGGATATGCTTGAATGGTCCTGCTTCTCGTTTAGGAGAGGTAGGAGATAGACTGATTATTATCTCTTATGGCTTGCTGGAGAAAGAAGAAGCAAAAAGGTTTAAGCCCCGAATTGTCTATGTGAATGAGAAGAACGAGATCGAGAGGATAGAGGGATGAGCTTATAGGAGGGTTAAGAGATGGGAGATTTGCAGATAAGGTGTTATCCTGATCCTATCTTGCGCCACAAATGTTCTGCGGTAAGAGAAGTGGGGAAGGAGGAAAGAAAAATAATCAAGCAGATGAAACAAGCGATGTATAGACACAAAGGTGTGGGTTTAGCCGCTCCCCAGATAGGGATTGATAAACAGATTGTTATTGCGGATATAGGGAAAGGACTTCTTGCTCTCATCAATCCTCAGATTTTGACTCGAAAGGGAGAGGAAGAGGGAGAAGAAGGATGTTT
>QNCL01000040.1 GCA_003645805.1 Candidatus Omnitrophota bacterium | reverse complement strand
TTCTTTGAGTGCCATAAATAATAATGATAAGGTGGGTTTAATCATCTTTTCTGACAAGATAGAAAAGTATATTGCTCCCAAGAAAGGAAGAAGGAATGTTCTGCGTATGATAAGGGAAGTCCTCTATTTTCAACCCGAGCATAAGGGCACAAGTATTAAGACTGCTTTGGAGTATCTGGGACGGGTGGTTAAAAAAAGGGCAGTAGTTTTTCTCATCTCCGACTTTATAGACACAGATTTTCGTTCTTCTTTGGCGATAATCAGCAGGAAGCATGATCTGATAGGTATAAAGATAACCGATAAAAGAGAGCAGGAGTTTCCCAATGTGGGTTTTCTGGAGTTGGAGGATGCGGAGAGTGGAGAGCGTATGATAATTGATAGTAGAGATGAGGGGTTTAGAAAGAGATTTGCTCTTGCCAGCAAGAGGAGAGAGGAGAGTTTGAGAATGATGTTTCGTTCCTTAGGAATTGACCTCGTAGAGATTTTCACCCACAAATCTTATGAGAGACCTTTGATAGATTTCTTTACTCGCCGGGCAAGAAGGATTAGATGTTAGAAGATATTCGTCCTCTCAAGCCTCCGGCAGAGATAAAGACGGGTGTTCCCCTTTATCTCTTTCTTTTGTTTTTTCTTCTGTGTGCAGGTCTGGTTTACCTTATCAAAAGGAGAGAAAAGAAGAAAAGAAAGATAGTGGAGGAACCCTCATCGCTTCCCTCTGCCCAGGAGGTGGTTAGACAGAGATTAGAGGAACTAGAGAGATTGGGGCTTATTCAGAAAGGCGAGGTCAGGAAGTATTACTTTCTTCTTTCCGAGATTATAAGAGAATATATAGGAAGATGTTTTAACTTTCCGGCAATGGATTATACAACCTCAGAAATTATAAGAGAGTTGAAGAGAAAAGCCAGTTATGAACAGGTGGAGATAATCAGAGATTTTCTGCAAAGTTGTGATATAGTAAAATTTGCCAGATATCAACCTTTGCCTAGAGAGATAGAAAAAGATAAGCAGAAAGCGGAAAGGATAATAGCGGTGGTTAAGGAAGGAAGTTTGGAATGATTTAGAATGCTTCATTTTGCCAGTTCTTATTTCCTTCTTCTCTTTTTTCTCCTTCCTTTTCTTTATTATCTGGAAAAGAGAGGGAAGAAGGGAGCGGTTAGGTTCCCCAGTTTGAAGTTTATCAAAGAAAGCAAACCAAAGAAGACAGGGTTCTTTTTTCTTAAACTTCTTCGGCTCACCATTCTCTCGCTTCTACTTCTTTGTTTAGCCCGTCCCCAGAAGGAAACAGGAAGCAGGCAGATAGCAAAGGAAGGGATAGATATAGTCCTTTGCCTGGATATCTCAGGGAGTATGAAGGCAGAGGACTTTCAGCCCAAAAACAGGCTTTATGTAGCGAAACAGGTAAGCAAGGAGTTCATTCGTAGGAGACAGGATGACCGTCTCGGTTTGGTTGTATTCTCTAAACAGAGTTTTACTCAATGCCCGCTTACTTTAGACCATCGGCTTCTTATTCAATTTTTAGATCGAGTGAAGATAGGAATGATTGAGGACGGGACAGCCATCGGAATGGGAATAGCCAATTCCATAAACCGCCTTAGGCACTCAAAGGCGAAGAGCAAGGTGATAATTTTGCTTACTGATGGAGTAAACAATGCAGGGAAGATCGACCCTTTAACCGCGGCTAAGATGGCAAAGTCTTTTAATATTAAGATATATACTATCGGTATAGGAAAAGAAGGCACTGCTCCTTATCCCGTAGACGATCCTATCTTCGGAAGACATTATGTGAGAATAAAAACAGAGATTGATGAGAATCTCCTTAAGGAAATCGCTCGGATAAGCGGCGGACTATATTTCCGTGCCACCGATGCTTATGCTCTAAATCAGATTTATGCTCAGATTGATAAGATGGAAAAGACAAAAATAAAAGGTATGAAGTATGTTAGTTATCAGGAAATGTTTATGGTTTTTCTCTTTCCTGCTTTTTTTCTTCTTCTGGGAAGAATTTTTTTAGAGAATACATATTTTAGAAAGATTCCTTAAGGTTTTCTAATCTTGGAGCCTCTGTAGGCAAACTGAGGAAGAAGATTCAAGAAAAGATGCGTTTTGCTAATCCTTTACTTTTAAACCTGCTCTTTCTTCTCCCCCTATTAGCCCTTTTCTATGCCTTTTCTTTTCGGAGCAAGAGAAGGGCAAAGGAGAGATGGGGAAGGATAGAATTGATAGAGAGAATTAGTTCCCCTTTGCACAAAGGGATTTTTTGCTTGAAACTTTTTCTTCTCTTTGGTAGTATCTTTTTTCTTATCCTTGCCTTATCTCGACCCCAGTGGGGAAAGAAGCCGATAAAGGTAATGGAAAAGGGAGCAGATATTGTTTTTTGCATCGATACCTCTTTGAGTATGGATGTGCAGGATATAAAACCTTCTCGGTTAAAACGGGCTAAGGAAGAGATAAAGGCGATGTTGGAGAGGATGAGAGGGCATCGGATAGGGTTGGTGGCTTTTGCAGGAAAGAGTTTTATAGAATGCCCTTTAACATTGGATTACTGCGCATTTCGCATCTTCCTGGATGTGCTCAATAGCCAACTTATTCCTCAACCAGGGACAGACTTAGAGGGAGCAATCAAGACCGCCCTTTCCCTGCTTACCAGCAGAGAGGCAAGAACTGGAGCAGATAAGGCTATCATTCTTATCACTGATGGAGAGGGGCATCAAGGGGATCCTCTTGTTGCTGCTCGGATAGCCAGGAGAAAAGGGGTACGGATATACCCGCTGGGAATGGCAACGGTGGAAGGAGGTTTAATTCCTCTTTATAATGAACAGGGAGAGATAAAGGGGTATAAAAGAGATAAACAGGGGAGTTTAGTAGTTTCTAAACTCAACGAGCCTCTTCTTCAGCAGATTGCCGAGATTAGTAGAGGGAATTACTATCGTTTTCATTCAGGAGAAGGTTTTCAGAAGGTTTTTAAGGCTATTTCCTCTCTGCGCAAGCAGAAATATAAGGAAGAGGTGCAGGTAGAGTATAGAGATAGGTATCAATATTTTGTGTTTATTGCTTTCCTCTTCCTGAGCGTAGAGTTTCTTCTAACGGAGAGAAGATAGGTTTGTGGCCAAGCAAGTAAAAGGTAATCTTTTCCTTTAGCAAAGATGAGAAAAAAACTCTATGCTCCTTTCTTCTTCTCTTGCCTGTTTATTATCTTGAGTTGTTCCTCTTTCTCCTATGCTTCGGTGGTTAAGGAGAATAGGAAGGGAAACAGGCTTTATAAGCAGGGTAGATATGAAAAGGCTTTGGAGGTATACAAGAGGATAGAGAAAAAGGCTCCTTCTTTAGCGGAGATTCATTATAATATAGGCAACACTCTTTATCAACAAAAAAGATATGCCCAGGCTCTGAAGGAGTACCGCAGCGCCCTTTCTTATGTCCCACAGAGCAGGAGACCTCTCTTTCTATCCCAGATCTATTATAATATTGGAAATACTAAATATAGATTAGCGGATCTTCCCGGTGCTCTTTCTGCTTATGAGAAAGCCTTAAAGTTAAATCCTGATGATAAAGATGCAAGATACAATATTGAGTTCATTAAGAGATTATTAAAGAAGAAAAGAGAAAAGGAGGAAGGAAAGGGGAGAGAGGAAAAGGTTCAGCAGGAGAAAAAAAGAGGAGGTCAGAAGAGAAAAGCGGGAGAAGGAAAGGAGAAGAAGAAATCTCCTGCGCAAGAGAAAGGAGAGAGAAAACAAGAGAATAAGCAGAAGAGAGAGGAGAAGAAGGTGGCAGAAGAAAGAAGGGAGAAGAAGAGCGCAGAAGAAAGGAAGAGAGAAGAGCAATCCCTTTCCTATCTACATATCCTTCTTGATAATCTGAATAGAGACGAGGTAAAGATACAAAGGATGCTCCATCATCTTTCGCCTGAACAAGAAAGAGAGATAGAGGAGGATTGGTGATGAGGCGGATGGGGTTGGTTATTATTCTGTTAACCTTCGTTTCTTCTCTTGGCTTTCCCGATGAGCAGATTTCCTTTAGTGCTTCAGTAGATAAAACCAAAGTTAGTATGAACGAGGAGATCGTCCTTTCTCTTTCCATCTCCGGCACAACAAATGTTTCTCAGCCCGTCCTTCCTCCTCTTCCTGATTTCAACATTTACTCTTCTGGACGCTCTCAGAAGATCTCTATTATCAACGGTAATGTTTCCACTTCTCTTACCTTCAGGTATATCCTTATTCCTAAGAAGGTGGGAAGATTTACTATTGGTAAGGCAAAGATTACCTATAAGGGAAAGGTCTACACCACCCAGCCAATAGAAGTAGAGGTGGTTCCTGCCCTTATTTCTCAAAGCAAACAATTGCCTCCTCCTTCCTCCTCGGAAGCGCGCGCGAGAGAGGTTTTTATTGAGCAAGTAGTGGATAAGAAAAAGGTGTATGTAAATGAACAGATTAGACTAAGTTTTCGTATCTACCAAAGTGTAGATTTTTTAGAGAATCCCGAGTATCATCCTCCTTCTCTTACAGGTTTCTGGCAAGAAAAGTTAGAGGAGAGAGAGTATTATAAGTGGATCAATGGTCAAAGATATCTGGTCAGCGAAATAAATACTGCTTTATTCCCCATTAGCCCAGGAAAGTATACCATCGGCTCTGCAGGTTTAACCTGCACCATTAAAAATGACTCTGCTCGCTTTCCAAAGAGTATCTGGGATTGGGATCCCTTTACAGAGTTTTTTGGTCAAGCAAAGAGAAAGAGACTTCATACACAACCGCTTGAGATAGAGGTTATTCCTTTACCCGCCAATGCTCCCTCGGATTTCAAAGGAGCGGTGGGCAGATTCTCTCTTAGTGTAGATATAGATAAGAAGGAAGCAAAGGTGGGAGAGCCTATTACTCTTACCCTGAAGATTAAGGGCGAGGGAAATCTTAAATCTCTCACTTCTCCCCAACTTCCTTCTCTTTCCTACTTCAAGCAATATACCTCAGAGGGAGAGACCAAGATACTCTCCAGCGATAAGGTTATTCAAGGAGAGAAGAGTTATCAGTATATCCTCATTCCTCAGAAAGAAGGGGATTTTACAATTCCCGCTTTTACCTTTTCCTATTTTGACCCTCAAAAGAAGACCTATCAGCGATTGAGGACAGAAGCCATTTCTGTGCATATCTCCCCTTCTCCCACCTCTCCCTCTACTTCTTCTCTTTCTCGGAAGAGTGCAAGAGAGAACTCACCCTCTTTTTCTCCCGATCTATCCCCCCAGAAAAACTATCTTCTGGTGGTAGGGAATAAGATAGGCAAGGGCATTTTTATCCTCGGAGAGTTTTTATATACCTATCGCTTCTCCCTTCTTTTTCTGCTGATCATTAGCCTTCTTTTACTTTACCTAAAGAGAGGGTATAGGAGGTATAAAGAGAGGAGAGGGAAGGAGAGATCTGCCCGAAGGCGTTTTGCCTATACTATGCTCAAGAGGAGGTTGAGGGAGATAGATAGATATATGAGAACACCAGATGAGAAGAAGGAGGAGTTTTATGCTTTGCTATTCAGGGCTTTAAGCGAGTATCTCGCTGAGTGCTTAGGTGTTTCCAGGGCAGGAATTACAATTGCCCAGATAGAGGACTTATTAAGAGAGAAAGGAATAAAGGATGAGTTGGTGCGCAGGATAAGGGCGTGTTTAGAGCAGTGCGAGTCCCAACGTTTTGCTCCTTATCAGGATAAAGATGCAGGAGTTAGGTTAAGCGAAATGCGCACGATAAAAAGAGAGGTGGAGGAGATTATTAAACAACTAAGAAGATGCGGGATAGAATGAAAGATTTTCTGGAGCAATTGCCTTCCTTAATCGCTCGAGTGCTTGAGGTTTGTATCCAGATAGGTGAAGAGGAGAATCTTTCTATCTTTACAGTAGGTGGATTTGTGCGAGATTTCCTCTTAGGGATTAGAAATTGGGATATTGATTTGGTGGTGGAGAGTGGAGATTTTAAGAGAGGATATAGATTTGCTCAGAGGTTAGCAGAGAGGTTGAAAGGGAGGGCAAAGTTTCATTTAGGTTTTGGAACAGCAGTGATTCTCTTCAAATACAGAAATAGAGAGATGCGTATGGATGTAGCCAGTGCACGGAAGGAGAGATACAAAAAACCCGGGGTTCTCCCTCAAGTATCTCCTGCTACCCTTGAAGAGGACTTGAGGAGAAGAGACTTTTCCATAAATGCGATGGCTATCGCCTTGAGTAAACAAGAGAGAGGGAGATTGATAGACCCTTTTTCAGGAAAGAAGGATTTGAGGGCGAAAAGGATAAGGGTATTGCACAATTTAAGTTTTGTTGAGGATCCCACGCGTATTCTAAGAGCAGTGCGTTTTGCGGTGCGTTATGATTTTCATATAGAAAGAAAGACAAAAAGATTGCTCAGGGAAGCAGTGAGGGAGGGGAGATTAGCAGGGTTAAAGTCTAAAAGGATACAGAAGGAGATCGAGTTGATCCTTAAGGAAAAAGCACCGATGAAGGTTTTCTCTGCTCTCCTGCACCTAACCGCAGGGATTTAGGGAGGAGTATTGTGGACAGAAAGGTGATGAATTTACCTAATTTCCTTACTATTTTGCGTATCTTTCTCACCTTTGTGTTTATCTTTTTTCTTCTCTCCCCTTCTCTTTTGGCTAAGGTTATTGCCCTGCTTATCTTTATCCTTGCTTGTTTGACAGACTACTATGATGGAAAGATTGCGCGAGAGAGAAATTTAATAACCAATTTTGGCAAACTTGCCGACCCAATAGCGGATAAAGCCCTGGTTTTGGCTCCATTTATATGTTTTGTCCAGATAAAGATAATTCCTGCCTGGATGGTAGTTTTGATAACTATGCGCGAGTTTATCATTACCGGAGTGCGAATATTTGCTCTTTCGCAGGGAAAGGCATTGGCTGCGGAGAAAGGAGGAAAGCACAAGACGATCTCTCAGATGATAGCCATCTTTTTCATCCTCTTGTTTCTTATCGCTCGTTCATTAGGGGAGAAGATGGATTTTTGGAGTGGAGAAATCCAGGGCTATACCCAGACAGTTATCTATATCCTGATGCTGATAACCACCTTTCTCACCATAAGTTCAGGAAT
>QNCL01000039.1 GCA_003645805.1 Candidatus Omnitrophota bacterium | reverse complement strand
GCAGTAGCCCATAGGCCAAAGGATGCTTCCCTTAAGGCTTCTCAATTTGCTCCTTTATCTGTGATAGGACCGGTTGCTCAAAAAGAGAGAGAGGTAATGAGCAGGTATTTAGACTCTGACCTTACCTTTTATGGAGGGGCTAAGAATGTGGATAAGATAAAGCGCAATAAGGATGGTAGTATAAACTTTGCCAAGTCAGAAGGCAAGATGTTCGCTCTTTATGGGGATCTGCTTACTGCTGAGCAGATCAAGGATAAGAAGATCTTTATAGGGGGAACAATGCTCAACGCCTTTCTGGCTGCTAAAGGTTTAGAGTTGGGTAACTCTCGGGGGTGTAGCGAGCAGGAAATAGAGGTGGCAAAGGCTATCTTGAGGAAAATAGAAGAATTAGGACTGGAAGAAAGGGTAATCTTGCCTTCCAACCTTAGCATTGCTCGAGTAAGCACGAATGCGGAGGGCAAAGAGGAGTATAGAGATATTCATTACTCTTTTGATATCTCGGAGAGTAATCCAGTGCCCGAAGGATATGTGGTTCTGGATATTGGAGAGAAAGCAATTGAGCAAGCAAAGGCGTTGATTGCCAAGGCTAAAAAGATAGATTGGAATGGCTCAATGGGAAAGACTGATGTGGTAGAGTTTCAGAGAGGCACAGATGAACTGCTTAGGTTTATCAGTAAGCGCGCAGATAAAGGCGAGATAAAGGCACTGATTGCCGGAGGGGATAGCGCAATAGATGCTCAGAGGGTAGGAGTCTCTTCTCGGGTAGAGTTGATAACAGGAGGAGGTGCATATCTGAGTTTTAAGGCAAATCAAGGAAGGATGGAGGTCTATGATAGATTGCTTACCCAATACAAAGCAAGGGCGTCAGAAGAGGAGATTAGGAGATTTGCCCAAGCAAAACTCTCGCCAGAGGAGATCGACCTGCAGAAAGTCAGCGGTCTACCTATAAAGTTGAGAAAGAAAGATTGGAGGATTCTTTTTGCCGGGAAAGAGATTAACCCCACGGTGCGGTTATTGAAACCAGATGACAGACGAGGAGATAGTATTGGACTGATAGAGGTGCTGAAAGACCCTGAGGTCTTTCAGAAGCCCTATCAGTTTCCCCCGAATCCCGTAATCTACTATATGTATCGAGGAGTATTTTTCTCTTCCGAGGATCGAAAGACAGCCGAGGAGAAGGAGTTGAGATATGACATTACGGTTATCCCCCCGGGGGTATTAGGGGAGGAGTTTGTTAAGACTGCGGGACACTTTCATCGTTCATTCTATCCGGAGGTATATGCAGTGCTTTATGGTGAGGCTTATTATCTCTTGCAGAAAAGAGACGGTTCAGATTTTATCGTAGTTCACGCCAGAGAGGGGGATAAGGTAGTGATACCCCCTGAGTATGGACATATTACTGTAAATCCTAACAGCGAAAAACCTCTGGTAATGGCAAACTGGGTGAGCACAAGGGTTAAATCTGAATATGAACAGATGCAGGAGAAGCAGGGAGCAATGTATTATTTGACAAAAGACGAGAAGGGAGGAGTAAGATTTGTTCCCAATCCGCACTACAGCACTCATCCGCCCATAAGAGTTTTTACGCCCGAGCAGACAATAGCCTTTGGCTTGAGCAAGGACAAACCTATATATGGGTTGATAAAAACCCCTGAGAAGTTAGATTTTCTCAATCGTCCTTATGAGTATGAAACAGAGTTTGCTCAGGCTTTGAGGGAGGTTGAAGAAGAGGAGGTTCAGCCTCTTATAGAAACAGATTTAGCAAAGATGCTCGGGAAGGAGCAATTGGCAAGGTTACGGAGTTCAGACAAAACTCTTTATGTGGATTTCTATGTGCTCTTTGACGAGAAAGGAAGGGTAAGAGTAGTAGGTCTGGAGAGGTTTTTAAGCAACCTGAATAACACCTTAGGCAAGAGAGAGAGGTTTTCCGAGCCGTTAAAGATAGTAATTCCCTCGCAGGAAGGAAGGAGAGTGGCTAAAGCCGTTGCGTATTTAACGAAGATAAGCGAACAGATGGAGAATATTGCTCTAACTACTTCAGAGAAAGCAAGGCAGGAGATTGAGGAGAAAAAAAGAGAGGAAGGTTGGCAAAAGAGTATCGTAGCGGTGATTGCAAAGGAGGAAGGGGTGCGTGAAAGATGGTGGACAGGTGAAAGATGGTGGGCAGGTATCCCCACCGATAGGCTGATCAAGGTAGAAAGCCCCAGTCCTGATGAGATATCCTTTGCCCTTCTCTCTATTGTGTCAGGATTAGACCTTCTGGCAGATGAGAGGATTTCTCCCCAGAGGCTATATGCTTGGTTAACCAGACATTATGAAGGAAAGATAAAAAAGGAGGAAATAGAGACCCTTTTCTCCGAAGCAACGAAAACCCAGACCTTCTTGGCGGTTAAACCCACAATCTTAGATTTCTTAGAGAGATATCAGGATATATTAAAAGCACAGCAGGTTCTTATACAACAGGTTTAGTTGCTAAAAAGAGGAATTTTAATATCCTTCTTCCTCAAAGGGAGTGGTGGGTAAAGGGGTTATATTCAAAGTAATACTTGTTTGATCAAATCCGGTTATTTCTAAGTTAAGATGAGGAAGATGGATGTGGTTTATTATTTCATCCGCAAATTTTTCTGTGGAACCTATATATCTTACCTCTAACTCGGAGTCTTCAGCGACAGAGAATCTTTTTTGATAGATATTTCTTACCCCTCTTATCTCTGAAAGTTTCTTTTTAAAGGTATTCAGAGTGCGGTAATCCGAGACTTTGACTTTTACTAAGATAGAGATTGGGGCTCCTAAAGGAGTGGATGCTTGGGTGGGAGAAGAAAGTTCTGGTTTCCCCTTCTCTTTTCTAAACTTCTCTACCCCTGCACATCCGCTCAAGCAGATAGCGAATAAAAGAACTAATCCACCTATCTTTTTCTTCATCTCTTCCTCCCTATTTACAACTCTTTTGTTCTCTTTACCGAGAAACAAAACCTCTTATTCCTTAAGCACAAAATCAGGAATTTCCCAAAGTTATAGCACAAACTCCCCTCTGTTGTCAAGATTTTCCCCACCGATTTCCACCCCAGGGGTGGAAATGGTTAAAGACACATAAGGTTTGACAAGTAGAGGAAATAGAGATATAATCTTCTGCAGTTAGAGTTAAAAAGCAAAATTTTGCGATATATAAGGAAAAGGAGAAGAGATGCCAGAGTTAAGAAAGAATATACTTACTAATGAGTGGGTAATCATTGCTACAGAGCGAGCAAAAAGGCCTGAGGATTTTCAAAAGGAAAAAACATTTATTTCTCTCCAAGAGAGGGTAGAAAATTGCCCTTTTTGCCCGGGAAATGAAAAGATGACTCCTCCTGAAGTATTTGCTTTTCGGGAAGAAGGTAGTTTGCCTGATACTCCTGAGTGGAGAGTTCGAGTAGTGCCCAACAAGTTCCCTGCTCAGGATCTGCATGAGGTGATTATTGAGACCCCTTTTCATCACAAGACTATTGCTACCTTGTCTGCTGAGGAGATGAAGGAGGTAATCCTTGCTTATCAGAACAGGTTTCTATCAGCGCAGAAAAAAGAAGAGATCAAGCAGATCACCATTTTTCGTAATCATGGCAGGAGCACAGGAGCATCCAAGATCCATCCGCACTCTCAATTGATCGCTACCCCTGTGCTTTCCCAGAAATTCGAGAATCAGGAGCGGATTGCCTTAAGTCATTGGGAGAAAGAAAAAAAGTGTCTTTATTGCCAACTCCTCTCTCAGGAAAAAGAGAAGGGAGAAAGGATTATCTTAGAAAAGGATAGGTTTATAGTCTTTGCTCCCTATGCGTCTCAGAGCCCTTTTGAAATCTGGATATTTCCTAAACGGCACTACCCCTGCTTTGCAGATATTCTGCCCGAAGAGGTTGAGGAACTCTCGGAGGTGCTCCCTCAAATTCTATTCAAACTTTATGATAGATTGGATAACCCTGATTATAACTATATCATCCACAGCTATCTTTCTCATACTCCTTCTCCAGAGGCGAAACACTGGTTTCTTCAAATTCTCCCTCGGTTAACTCCCATTGGGGTTATGAACTGGGTTCCGGGATTTTTATAAATATCGTCAAGCCCGAGAAGGTGGCAGAGTTTTTAAGGACTTAAGGGGTTTATAAATGAAAACGATTAGGGAAATCAATGAGAAGATAAAGCAAGGTAAGGCGGTTGTGGTCAATGCTGAGGAGATTATTGATATTGTAGAGCAGAAAGGGATTAAGAGATCAGCCGAAGAGGTAGATGTAGTGACCACCGGAACCTTTGCTCCTATGTGCTCTTCAGGGGTATTCTTAAACCTAAAGCAACCCAAACCAAAGATAAAGATACAAAGAGTTTGGTTAAACAACATTGAAGCGTATGCAGGGTTAGCCGCTGCAGACTTTTATTTAGGAGCAACTCAACTTCCTGAGGAAGATCCTTTGAACAAGGTTCATCCGGGAAGGTTTGTTTATGGAGGAGGCCACCTTATTGAGGATTTAGTGGCAGGGAAAGAAGTAGAACTGAGGGCAATTGCTTATGGCACAGATTGCTATCCGCGCAGAGAATTGAGACAGAAGGTGAGATTAAAAAGAGATTTCAATGATGCCATTCTTCTTAACCCTCGTAATTGTTATCAGAACTATAATGCCGCAGTAAACCTTTCCTCCAAGATTATTTATACCTATATGGGGATGCTCAAGCCAAATTTAGGAAATATTACCTACTGCAGCGCAGGTCAACTCTCCCCTTTGCTTAATGACCCATTCTGTCGCACTATTGGACTTGGCACACGTATATTTTTAGGAGGAGGGATTGGCTATGTCTTAGGAAAAGGTACTCAAAGCAGGGCAGAGGTGAGAAGGAGAAAAGGGGTGCCGGTGGTTCCAGGGCTTACTTTGAGTGTAAAAGGAGACCTCAAACAGATGGACAGGTATTGGTTGCGCGGGCTTTCTTTCTTAGGTTATGGGGCAAGTTTGATGGTGGGAATTGGTATTCCTATTCCTATTATAGATGAGGAGATGCTGAGGTATACCACAATAAGAGATAGGGATATCTATGTGCAAGTTATAGATTACAGCAGAGATTATCCGTATGGAGAAGAGAAGGTGCTTGCGGAGGTAAACTATCAGCAGTTAAAGAGCGGAAAGGTGAGACTTGGAGGTAAAGAAATTCCTGCCGTTCCTCTCTCCAGTTATTTTCGGGCAAAAGAGATTGCAGAAATCTTAAAGAAATGGATAAGCCAAGGAAAATTCTTTCTTACTGAGGCAGTAGAAACAGGAGTGTGAGATGTTATCCAAGAAAGTGGTGCTTACCTTTCCTCAACCCTTGTTAGACAAAGCAATTGTTTATCGACTTATCAAAGACTATAATCTTATCTTTAACATCCTGCAGGCAAGGATTACTCCCGATGAAGAGGGAGTGATGATTTTAGAGATAAGAGGGAAGAGGGAGGATTATAAAGCAGGTGTTGATTATTTGAGGGAGACAGGAGTAAAGGTCAGACCTTTGAATGAAAGTATCTTCTGGCGAGAAAGTGAGTGCACCCATTGTGGACTCTGCACCGATGTTTGTCCTACTCAAGCGCTTACCCTTGAGCGTCCTGAGATGAGAGTGAGGTTTGAGAAAAAGAGGTGTATTGCTTGCGAGTTGTGTATAAGTCTTTGCCCGGTGAGAGCGATAGAAAGAAGGGTAAACAAGAAGAGGAAAAGCGATGAGGACATTTAAAGGAGGAGTTTATCTGGATGAACAGAAGCATTTAACCGAGGCAAAGCCTATCAAAACACCTGCTTTGCCTTCTTATGTTAGCATTCCTTTAAAGCAACATATTGGCGTTCCTGCCCGTCCGTTGGTAAAGGTAGGAGACAGGGTCAGAACAGGCACAAAGATAGCCGAGCGGCAGGGAGAGATAAGTGCTAATGTGCATTCTTCGATATCTGGAGAGGTAAAAGAGGTTAGTCTGGAGAAGATAGTGATCATCTCTGATGGGAAGGATGAAAAAGAAAATCTTGCTATTTCTGCTGATCCCCCTAATCTTACTCAGGAGGAGATAAAGAAAATTATCGAAGAAGCGGGGATTGTAGGTTTAGGAGGAGCAGGTTTTCCCAGTGCGATCAAGTTTTCTCCTCCCCGAAAGATAGATACCTTTATTCTTAACGCCGCAGAATGTGAACCCTATCTGACCGCTGACCATCGCCTAATGTTAGAGAAGACAGAAGAGATTATTAAAGGCATGAAGTTGGTGATGAAGGTGCTGGGAGTGAAGAAAGGCTATATAGGGATTGAGGATAATAAAAGAAACGCAGGAGAGAAATTGGCACATTTCTGTCCTGTCGGAATAGAAGTAAAGTTGCTCAGGACAAAGTATCCCCAAGGAGGAGAAAAGCAACTTGTCAGAGCAATTCTGAATAGAGAGGTTCCTCTTAAAGGATTTCCTTATGAGGTAGGAGTGGTGGTAAGTAATGTAGCCACTGTATTTGCTATCTATGAGGCAGTTTATCTTGGCAAACCTCTTTATGAACGAATAGTGACCTTCAGCGGTGATGCCCTTGAGCAACCAGAGAATATAAGAGTAAGGATAGGAACTCTTCTCAAGGAATTGATAAAGGAGTGCAAGGGATTCAAGCAAAAGCCTGAGCAGGTAATCATTGGTGGCCCAATGATGGGAGAAGCCCAGGCAGACCTGAATACTCCGGTGAGCAAAACCACTAACGGGGTCTTATTCTTAAGAGCAGGAAAATGGGCAAAGAAAAAAGAGAGTTTTAAGGAAGAATTTCCTTGTTTGCATTGTGGAAGGTGTGTAGAGGTCTGTCCGGTAGGGCTTAATCCCTGTTTATCTGCACTTATGGCGGAAAGAGAAGAATGGAAAGGATTAGAGGAGTTAGAAATAGATGGATGTATAGAGTGTGGGTGCTGTGAGTATATCTGTCCTGCCCAAAGGCGATTACTTACCCTAATTCGAAACGCAAAAAGAAAAACTAAGGAATTAATAAAATAACTAAATAGAGTATTTTAATCTATCCCTTTTTTACCTTTCCTGCCTTTATACACTTAGTGCAGACACGGATAGTTTTGTGTGTGCCATTAACAATGGCTTTTACACTTTGCAGGTTGGGAAGAAAGCGGCGCGAGGTAATCCCGGTAATTTTCTTTCCTATTCCTCCTTTCTTTTTGGCTAATCCTCGACGGGCAATCTTTCTGCCTGCTATTGGTTTTTTTCCGCAGATCTCACATATC
>QNCL01000038.1 GCA_003645805.1 Candidatus Omnitrophota bacterium | reverse complement strand
TGGGTATACGAACAATATGACTATATGGTGCAGACAAACACAGTAGTTATGCCCGGATCAGATTCTGCAGTGATTAGGATAAAAGGAGAAAAAGAAGGGATTGCCCTTACCGTAGACTGCAATAGCCGTTACTGCTTTTTAGATCCTTATCGGGGAGCACAGATTGCTGTTGCTGAAGCAAGAAGAAATCTAACCTGCACAGGAGCAGAGCCAATGGCAATTACTGATTGTCTGAACTTTGGTAGCCCTGAAAAGCCTGAAAGATTCTGGGAATTTAAGCGATCTATAGAAGGGATTGCCGAGATATGCAGATTTTTCTCTCTTCCTGTGGTGAGCGGGAATGTTTCTTTCTATAATGAAAGCCCTCAAGGGGCTATCTATCCTACCCCAGTGATTGGAATGGTAGGAATAGTCAAGGACATAGAGAAGGTATGCACTCAGCAGTTTAAGAGGGAGGGAGATGTAATTATCCTCTTGGGAGTTTGTAAGCAGGACTTAGGAGGAAGCGAGTATCTAAAGGAGATACACGGTTTAGTGAAAGGAGAACCTCCAGAGATGGATATGCAGATGGAACGAGGAGTACAGGATGCTACCCTTGAGGCAATAGAGAAAGGATTGGTGAGTTCTGCTCACGATTGCTCAGAAGGTGGGCTGATGGTAGCCTTGGCTGAGTGTTGTATCTCAGATAGAGAAAGAAAAATAGGAGCAAACATTGATAATTTGTCTTTTTCTCAAAGAGATGATACAATACTGTTTGGAGAATCTCAAAGTAGAGTTATTCTCTCTTGCTCGATGCAAGCAGTAAAGGAGATAAGAAAGATTGCGTATAAGCACGCTGTTCCTTTTAGAGTAATTGGAGAGGTAGGAGGGGAGAAGTTAAGAGTTCTGAGAGGGAAAAGAGCCTTAATCGATATAGGTTTAGAGGAGATGGAGGCGAAGTGGAGAGGCGCATTGCCCTCATTGATTACGGATTGGGAAACATAAGGAGTGTAAGCAAAGCCTTGGAGAAAGCCGGGGCTTATGTGAAGGTTACTGCTGACTCTAAGGAAATTGTGAAAGCAGAAGGAGTGGTGTTGCCCGGAGTAGGAGCATTTGAGAGAGGAGCAAGGAATCTTTTAACGCTTTCCCTTACTTCTCTTCTCCCGCGGCTTATAAGGGAAGGAAAAGCGTTTTTAGGAATCTGCTTGGGGCTTCAACTTCTATTTGAGAGGAGTGAGGAAAGCAGGGAATGGAAGGGTTTAGGGGTTCTTAAAGGAGAGGTAAGGAGATTTGAGCCTTGTGAAGGTTTGAAAGTTCCCCATATGGGATGGAATAAGATAAAGGTAAAGAAAAGGAAAGAAAAAGGGATGTTTACAGGGGTACTTGAGGAAGAGGCGTATTTTTATTTTGTTCATTCCTATTATGTAATTCCCCAAGAGGAGGACATCGTTCTTGCTACTGCAGATTATGGAAAGGAATTTGTGTGTGCAGTTGCTAAAGGTAGGTTGTGGGGAGTACAGTTTCATCCCGAGAAGAGTGGAAAGGTAGGACTGGAGGTGCTCAAGAATTTTCTCTCTTTATGCTAACCAAGCGTATTATTCCTTGTCTGGATGTAAAGGACGGGAGGGTGGTCAAGGGCATAAACTTCCTCCGCCTGAAGGATGCAGGAGATCCCATAGAGTGTGCATATCTCTATGCTCAAGAAGGGGCAGATGAGATTGTGTATCTGGACATTACCGCCAGTATAGAGAAGAGAGGGGTAATGTTGGAGGTAGTGAGAAGGACAGCAGAGAATGTATTTATCCCTCTTACTGTAGGAGGAGGGATTAGAGGACTTAAGGATATTGAGGATTTACTTAGATACGGAGCAGATAAGGTTTCTATAAACACTGCAGGTGTGCAGAACCCCTCTTTGGTGGAAGAAGGGGTGAAGGAGTTTGGAAGTCAGTGTATTGTGATAGCCATAGATGCAAGAAGGACAGGAGCGGCAGAGAGGGCTCAATGGGAGGTGGTTATCTACGGAGGAAGAAAACCTACAGGACTGGATGTGCTTGAATGGGCAAAGCAAGTAGAGGATTTAGGAGCGGGCGAAATTCTTCTTACGAGTATGGATAGAGATGGAACAGAACAGGGCTATGACCTTGAACTGACGCGCGAGGTTTCCGAAAGGGTGAGTATTCCAATAATTGCCTCTGGAGGAGCGGGGACTCTTGAGCACCTATATCAAGCACTTACTCAGGGAAAAGCAGATGCGGTGTTGGCGGCTTCCATATTCCATTACGGGAAGTTCTCTATTTATGAGGCAAAGGAGTATCTGAAGGCAAAAGGGATAGCAGTAAGGGAATAGAAAAATAGGGTATCCAGAATAGAAGGCAATATGTGTGGAATAGTAGGGATTTCAAATCACCAGGAGGCAGGGAGATTGGCTTATCTGAGTTTATATGCCCTTCAACACCGAGGAGAGGAAGGAGCGGGTATAGTTACCTATGATGGGAGAAAGGTCTATTTACATAAGAATGTAGGGTTGGTAGGTGAGGTATTTGAGAAGAGAAAGATAAATACTCTAAAGGGCTATTTAGCCATTGGGCATAATCGCTACTCTACCACAGGAGCAAGCACCTTAGAGAATGTTCAACCTTTTTTGCTTAATTATAAAGACTCTTTTCTGGCGATCGCTCACAATGGCAATCTTATCAATACCCTTTCTCTTCGCAGAAAACTCAGGAAGCAAGGAGTTCGCTTTAAGAGTACCCTTGACTCAGAGGTTATTGCCCAACTTTTGCTCACCTCTTCAAAAAAGAGAATAGAGGATGCTCTTGTAGATGCTCTTTTGCAAGTGAAAGGTTCCTACTCGTTAGTTTTGCTTTTTAAGGAGAAACTTATAGGAGCAAGAGACCCTTATGGGTTTAAGCCCTTGTGCTTGGGAAGGCTGAAGGATAGTTATATTCTTGTTAGTGAAACCTGTGCATTAGATCTGATCCAAGCAAGATATGTGAGAGAGATCGAGCCAGGAGAGATTGTGTTTATAGACAAGAATAGGATTCGTTCTTTTAAGCCCTTTCCTCCTCCTTCTTCTCATTCTTTGTGTATATTTGAGTATATCTACTTTGCCCGCCCAGATAGCAACATCTTTGGAGCCAATGTTTACCTTACTCGTAAACGCTTGGGAGAGGAACTGGCGCGAGAACATCCAGTAAAGGCAGATTTTGTGATGCCTATTCCTGATTCAGGAAACTATGCTGCTCTGGGATTTGCTCAGGAGGCGAATATTCCTTATGAGATTGCTATGGTGCGCAATCACTATATTGGAAGGACATTTATCCAGCCTTCTCAGTTCATCCGTAATTTTAAGGTAAAAGTAAAGTTAAATCCTATACGGGATGTGCTCAAGGGAAAGAGGATTGCGATTATCGAAGACTCTATTGTGCGGGGCACCACAAGCCGTATTCGGGTAAAGACTTTGCGTGAAGCAGGAGCGAGGGAGGTGCATATGCGGGTTAGTTGCCCTCCCCTTAGATTTCCTTGTTTTTATGGAATTGATTTTCCTACAAAGAAAGAACTGATTGCTTCTGAGCATAGCATTGAGGAGATAAGGAAATTTATCGGGGTAGATAGTCTGAAATACTTGAGTCTTGAGGGGATGTTGAACTCTATGCTCTTGCCCAAAGAGAGGTTTTGCACTGCTTGCTTTAATGGGCGCTATCCTACTGAGGTTAAGAAGCAAAAAGAGAAGCAGAGGGTTCTTAACTCTTAACAGATAGGCGGGAAATGAGATGTGCGGAATAATAGGATATATTGGGGAAAGAGAAGCGGTTTCCATTATCTTGGAAGGACTGAAGAGACTGGAGTATAGAGGATACGATTCTGCAGGAATAGGGATACTTAAGGAAGGAAAACTCTCTATTCTGAAGTGCAAAGGAAGAATATCATATCTGCAAACCCTTTTAGAGAAGAAGCAAATCTCTGCAAGGATAGGGATAGGACATACACGATGGGCTACGCATGGAGAGCCCTCATCAAGGAATGCTCACCCTCATTCTGACTTCTCCAGACATATTGCTGTGGTGCATAACGGAATAATAGAAAACTATCAGGAGTTAAGAAAGCAACTGGAGAAGGAAGGAGTTAGATTTACCTCCGAGACAGATAGCGAGATAGTGCCTAATCTAATAAAAAAATTCTATGAAGGAGACCTGCGGAAGGCACTGAGGAAAGTGATAAAGATATTAAGAGGTTCCTATGCCTTAGGGATTATTTCTGTCGATGAGCCAGATAAAATAATTGCGATAAGAAATGATTCTCCCTTAATTATTGCTCTCGGGAAGAAAGAAAACTTCATTGCCTCCGATATTCCGGCAATATTAGCCTATACCCGCAAAGTTATCTACTTGAATAATGGAGAGATAGCCGTGGTAGGAAAGGATGATGTGGAGATTCTGGATAAGCGAGGGAGGAAGGTAGCCGTCAGCCCCGAGAAGGTTTCTTTTAATATAGAATTGGCGCAGAAAAAGGGCTTCAAAGACTTTATGCTCAAAGAGATCTATGAACAACCTTCTGTGCTCTCGCGCATACTCTCTCAATATGTAAAGGACAACAGGATAGATTTCAAGACTTCGGGTATATCCCCGAGCCTTTTGAAATCTATTAAGGAGGTAGTTATTATTGCCTGCGGAACTGCTTTTCATGCTGGTCTGGTAGGAAGATATCTCCTTGAAACTTTCTCCCGTCTCCCTGTCTGGGCAGAGTTAGGGAGTGAATTTCGTTATCGTCACCCGGTCATAGGAAAAAAGACACTGGTTATTGCCATTAGCCAGTCTGGAGAGACTGCGGATACATTGGCTGGAGTGCGTGAGGCGAAAAGGAGAGGAGCAAGGGTAATTTCTATCTGCAATGTCCTGGGTTCATCTTTGATACGCGAGTCTGAGGCATATCTATATACCTATGCTGGTCCGGAGATAAGTGTTGCTTCCACAAAGGCGTATACTGCTCAGTTAACCTTGCTTTATCTCTTTTCTCTTTACTTAGCAAGGGTAAAAGAGAAGATTTCTGCGGAACAGTCCAAGAAGGTAATCTCTTATCTAAAGAAGATACCTCAAGCGCAAAGAAAGGTGTTGGAGAGGGAGGCGGAGATTAAGGAGATTGCTCGCAAACATCTGCATTTTGGAGCCTTCCTTTATTTAGGAAGAGGGGTGAATTTCCCTACCGCTTTGGAAGGAGCACTGAAGTTAAAGGAACTTTCTTATATTCCTGCGGAAGGTTATGCGGCAGGGGAGATGAAACACGGACCCATCGCTCTTATTGATGAGTACAGAGCGGTAGTATGCATCGCCAATGATTCTCCTCTCTACGAGAAGATGTTCTCTAATATTCAGGAGATAATTGCACGTCGAGGGAAGATTATTGCTATCGCCAGCGAAGGGAATGAGCAGATAAAAAGACTTATAAAGGAGGTTATCTTTATTCCCTCCGTAGAGCCTCTTCTCTCCCCTCTTCTTACAGTAGTTCCTTTGCAACTCCTTGCTTATTATCTGGCTTCACTCAAGGGTTATGATGTGGATAAACCCCGAAATTTAGCCAAGAGTGTTACCGTGGAGTAGGAAGGTTAAATGCCTAAGTATATCTTTATTACTGGTGGGGTAGTTTCCAGTTTAGGTAAAGGGATTGCTGCTGCTTCTATCGGCAAACTTTTAGAATCAAGAGGTCTAAAGTTGACTCTGGTAAAATGCGATCCTTATATCAATGTGGACCCAGGGACAATGAATCCCTATCAACATGGAGAGGTTTATGTTACCGAAGATGGAGCAGAAACAGATCTGGATTTAGGACATTATGAGCGTTTTACCAATGCCTTGATGCGCAAAGAGAATAACATTACCACCGGTCAGATATACTATTCGGTCATCTCTAAGGAAAGAAAAGGGGAGTTCTTGGGAGGGACTGTTCAGGTCATTCCTCATATTACTGATGAGATCAAAAGCAGGATAAAGAAGGTCTCTCAGGGGAAGAGATTAGATGTAGTGATTGTAGAAATAGGAGGGACGGTAGGGGATATTGAAAGCCTTCCTTTTTTAGAAGCAATAAGGCAGTTTATTATCAAAGAAGGCCGTGAAAATGCCATCAATATCCATGTTACCCTTGTCCCTTATATAAAAAGTGCAGATGAGACAAAAACAAAGCCTACTCAACATAGTGTAGGGAGATTGAGGCAGATAGGGATTCAACCCGACATTCTTTTATGTCGCTCAGAAAGACCGTTGAGCAAAAAGAGTAAGGAAAAGATTGCTCTGTTTTGCAATTTAAATGAGGAAGCAGTGATCCAAGCCATAGATGTGGAGACAGTCTATGAAATTCCTCTTCTCTTTCAGCGCGAAGGGCTGGATAGGCTTATAATAGATATGCTCCATCTTAAAAGCAGGAAGCAGGATTTAAGCAGATGGGAGAATGAGGTGGTAAAAAGGGCAAAGTTTCCCAAGCGCAGGGTTAAGATTGCCCTGGTAGGTAAATATATCGCTCTTCAGGACGCTTATAAATCAATATACGAGGCGCTGATCCATAGCGGGATTGCTCATAATGCAAAGGTGGAGATAGAAAGAGTGGATTCCGAGAGGATCTCTCCCGAAAACCTCTTCAGGTATCTTGAGAGAGTGCAGGGCATTCTTGTTCCTGGAGGTTTTGGAGCGCGAGGAATAGAGGGAAAGATAGAAGCAATTCGCTACGCTCGAGAGCAGAAGATTCCCTTTTTAGGAATATGCTTGGGTATGCAGACAGCAGTAATTGAGTTTGCTCGCAATGTTTGTGCTCTGAAGGGAGCAAACTCTACAGAGTTTGATAAGCATACCCCTTACCCGGTAATCAGTCTTCTGGAGGAGCAGAAGAAGGTGGAGGTTAAAGGGGGGACGATGCGTTTGGGGGTTTATCCATGTGAGATAAAGAAGGGCACCAAGGCTTATGAAGCATACAGGAAAGAGCGTGTTCTTGAGAGACACCGGCATCGGTATGAGGTAAATAATGCTTATAGAGAACTGATGGAAGAGAAGGGGTTGGTTTTTGCCGGGCTCTATCCTGAGCAGGATTTGGTGGAGGTCATAGAGCTTCGGGAGCATCCCTGGTTTGTTGCTTCCCAATTCCATCCGGAGTTTAAATCAAAGCCCGACAATCCTCATCCCCTCTTTTATGCTTTTATCAAGACCGCTCTTGAGAGATAGGTTTGCGCCTATAGCTCAGTGGATAGAGCAGTAGCCTTCGAAGCTATGTGTCGGAGGTTCGAGTCCTCCTAGGCGCGCCAGAATAGACTCTTAGCAGGCAAAAATAAAAAGAGGAGAAGATGTATACTTTACCATAAGGGTGGAGTAGGGATATTATGATAAGCGAAGGAGGTATATTTTCACAGAGCAAGATGAGTCAACCAAAACCCAGATAAACTTCCCTTCTTCTCACCCATACGGAAGGAGAGATGAAAAATAACTCTCTAAAGATATCCAATC
>QNCL01000037.1 GCA_003645805.1 Candidatus Omnitrophota bacterium | reverse complement strand
GGAGAGCAACTGCATAAAGTCTCTGTGCTTCCGCGAGGAACAGCAGCACTGGGATACACAATGCAGATGCCTTTGAAAGACCGCTACCTGATTAGCAAGAAGGAGTTATTGGATAAACTTACGGTCTTATTAGGAGGACGGGTTTCAGAGGAACTAATGAGTAAAGAGATTACCACCGGGGCTCAGAATGATCTGGAGATGGCTACAGAAATAGCCCGTCAGATGGTTTGTGAGTTTGGGATGAGTAGATTAGGCAACCTCACTTTTGGCAAGAGCAGGAAGCAGATATTTTTAGGACGGGATATTTTAGATGAGAGAAACTATAGTGAGAAGACCGCCCAACTTATTGATGAGGAGGTGCGATATATTATTGAACAGTGTTATAAACGCGCAAAGGAACTCTTAACCGAGTATAAGAGTAAATTGGAACTGCTGGCTTCTACTTTGCTGGAGAGAGAGGTGCTCAGTGGAAAAGAGGTGAGAGAGATTGTGGGGATTGAGTCAGATTCTGATAAGCAAGCCAGTTAACCTTACCTATTGCTTCTATTCCAGATAGAGAATGAGGATATCCTTTATTCCTTTAGATAATCTGAAGGATGTTAGAGAAGAACTGAGAAAGATTGGTGTGGATAGAGAGGGATTAGAGATTATGGCAGAGAAAGGGGTGTTCAGAGTTCTGAAGATAGAAGGGATAAAGAGAGAAGCGGGTATTATCCTAAAGCAAGAGGCGCTCTCTTTAGGAGCGGAGGCGGCTTTGCATAGAGAGGTGATTACCGGGAAGGTTCAGGTCAGTGATTGTCTACTGATGGGTACATTAGCCCAGTTGAAGGTTCTTGCCCAGAAGATAGAACGCCAGCCCTTTGGATTGAGAGAGATAGGAAAGATGATAAGCAGGAGATTAGAGGAGGAGCAGAGTTAGAGAATGGGATTTCGGGAGAAGATAGGAAAGGGGGAGTTTGTAATTACCACCGAACTTACTCCTCCCTGTGGTGTAAACATAGACTCGGTTTTGAGAAGTGCAGAGTTCTTGAAGAATAAGGTGGATGCTATTAATGTTACGGATATGGCAGGGGGGATAATGCGTTTAGGTTCTCTTTCTCTCTCTCATCTGATCAAAGAAAAGGGAGGGGAACCAATTTTTCAGATAACCGGGGCTCACCGTAATCGCTTAGCCCTTCAATCAGAGATCCTTTCTGCTTCTGTATTGGGAATAGAGAATGTGCTGTGTTTAAGTGGCGATCCCCCTTTAGAGAAAGGAGAGAAGCCGGCTAAACCCGTGTTTGACCTGGATTCGGTAGGGATTCTAAAGATGATAAAGAGAATGGAAGAAGGCTATGATCTGAGTGGAAGGGCGCTGGAGGGAAGAGTACGATTCTTTTGCGGAGCAGCGGTAGATCCTAATGCGGAGAACATTGAATTCCAGATCGAGAAGATGAAAAGGAAGATCGAAGCGGGAGCAAGGTTTTTTCAAACACAACCAGTATTTAATCTGGATAAATTTAAGAGATTTATGGAGAAAGCAGGGAAATTAGAGGTGCCTATTCTTGCCGGGATTATCTTTCTGAAGAATAGAAAGAGCGCAGAGTATCTGAACAGGAATATATTGGGTATCTCTATTCCTGCAGAGATGATAAGAAGGATAGAGGAGGCAAAAGAGAAGGAAAAAGAGAGTGTGGAGATTGCTTGGGAACTGATAAGAGATTTGCGAGGTCTTTGTCAAGGGATTCATCTGATGCCTTTAGGAAAGAATGAACTGGTTAACCAGTTGATAGAAAAGATGAAAAGAAATGGTAATTTAGCCGGTGCACCAATTTAGAGGGTAACTGGCGGGCTAAAAGGAGGAGGCGATGAGGTTCAGGTGTAAAAGGAGTGTTCTAAGGGAAGGGATTCAGAGAGTGAGTAATGTAATCAACCCTCGGGCTACTTTACCCATTCTTTCCAACATCTTGGTAGAAGTAGAGAAAGAGGGGATAAAGTTTAGCGGGACAGACTTGGAGATAGGAATCTCTGCATTAGTAAAGGGCGAGATAGAGGTAGAGGAGATAGGAGCAATTACCGTGCCTGCAAAGAAGATTTCTGATATTGTGCATGAGTTGCCTGATGAGAAGATAGATATTTCGGTCAAAAAGAATAATATTCTTCAAATAGAAGCGGGAAAGGTTTTCTATCGAATAATGGGTTTGCCCGCAGGCGATTTTCCTCAACTTCCTTCTCTTCCGGAAGAGAATAGAGAGAAGATAAGCCTTTCTCAACCAGTGTTAAAGAGTTTATTGACGATGACCGCTTTTGCTGTTTCCAGTGAAGAGAGCCGATATGTGCTCAATGGGATTCTGTTTGTGCACAAAGAGGGTAAATTAAGATTGGTATCCACTGATGGAAGGAGGCTTGCTTTAGTAGAGAAGGAGGTAGAGGGAGTAAAGGGAGAGTTGTGGAAGAGAGGGGTAATCCTACCCATAAAAGCGGTAAAGGAAGTAAATAGATTATTGGGAGAAGGAGAGATAGAGATTTATTTAATAGAAAACCAGATGGTTTTTGTTATTGATAATACTGTGGTAATCTCGCGCTTGATAGAAGGTGAGTTTCCTGATTATGAGCAGGTTATTCCTCAAAGGAGTAGCAGGATAGCCAAGATAAATAGAGAGGGATTCCTCTCCGCAACTCGCCGTGTCAGTTTACTTACCGCTCCCTCTGCCTCATTGATGAAGTTAAACCTAAACAAGAATAGATTGCTTATCAGTAGTGAGACGCCAGATTTAGGGGAAGCAAGAGAGGAGATGGAGGTGGAATATCAAGGAGAGGAGATTACTATAGGATTTAATCCCTACTATCTTCTGGATATGCTTCGTAGTATTCCCTTTGAAGAGATAGAATTAGGATTGGAGGAGAGTGAGAAGCCGGGGGTTTTTAAAGCAGAGAACTTTACTTGTATCCTTATGCCCATTCAGATTAGCCAGTAATTTATCCTTTTTTACTCTTCAGGATAATAGAAGGGAGAGAAGAAAGTGGTAGATATACATCCTCAACCTTTGAAGGAGATTGTGCAGGAGGTGATAAGGTCGATAAAAGACGAGGAGAAGGAAAGAATTTTTCACCTATGGAAGGATATTGTTCCTCTTGAGGCGCAAAGACATAGCAGGTTAAAGGAGGTAATAAAGGAAGGGAAGAAGGTGCGTTTGATAGTAGCAGTGGATAGTTCAGCATGGTTAGCCGATCTAAATTTTCGGAAAGAGATATGGAAAGAGAAGATAGAGAATGCTCTGGAGAAAAGGTTTTCTGTGCAGGTAAGTTTTAGAATAGAGAAGTTGAGAGAGGAAGATGAGTGAGAGATACGATGCCACGAATATTCAGGTTCTGGAAGGAGTAGAGGCAGTAAGAAAACGCCCAGCGATGTATATTGGGGATACCTCTATTTCTGGTTTGCATCATCTGGTAGAGGAAGTGGTAGATAATAGCATTGACGAA
Organism: Candidatus Omnitrophota bacterium; assembly: GCA_003645805.1. Taxonomy (GTDB): domain Bacteria; phylum Omnitrophota; class 4484-213; order 4484-213; family 4484-213; genus B17-G2. The sequence continues at coordinate 4,305 of QNCL01000037.1, read as the reverse complement.
GCAATGGCGGGCTTTTGCACAGAGATAGAGGTAAGCCTCAATGCGGATGGGAGTGTAAGCATTGCTGATAATGGGCGAGGTATTCCAGTAGATTTGCACAAAAGTGAGAAGAAACCAGCAGTAGAGGTGGTGATGACCACCTTACATGCCGGGGGGAAATTTGACCATCGCACATATAAAGTAAGTGGAGGGCTACATGGAGTAGGAGTGTCGGTAGTGAATGCCTTAAGCGAGTGGTTGGAAGTAGAGATAAAAAGGGAAGGAAAGTTATTCAAACAGCGCTATGAAAAAGGAAAGGTAGCAAGTCCTTTGAAGATCATCGGCAAAGCCAAAAGCACCGGGACAATCATAACCTTTAAGCCCGATGCTCAGATCTTTGAACAAACCAATTTTTCTTTTGATCTTCTCTCTCAGCGTTTGCGCGAGTTGGCTTTTTTGAATAAAGGGCTGAAGATCGCTATAAAAGAAGAGAAGAGCGGGAAGGAACATACATTTAAGTATAAGGGAGGGATTGTTTCCTTTGTAGAGTATCTGAACGAGAACAAAAATCCCTTGCATAAGAAGGTGATCTATTTTAAGAAGGAACAGAGGGATATAAGTGTAGAGGTAGCCTTGCAGTTTAATGACAGTTATGCAGAGAATATATTTAGTTTTGCCAACAATATCAATACTACGGAAGGGGGGACGCATCTTTCCGGGTTTCGTTCTGCGCTTACCCGCACAATCAATCAGTACTGTAAAGAAAAGGGTTTGTTCAAGAAGATAGAGTCGCTTTCCGGAGAGGATGTGCGCGAGGGGCTTACCGCAGTAATCAGCGTAAAACTTCCCAATCCCCAGTTTGAAGGACAGACAAAAACCAAGTTAGGAAATAGTGAGATTCAGGGGATTGTGGAGTCAATAGTAGGGGAGTATCTCAGGACTTTTTTAGAGGAAAATCCTTCCATTGCCCATAAGATTGTAGAGAAGGGGATTTTAGCCGCTCGGGCTAGAGAAGCGGCGCGTCAGGCAAGAGAACTTACACGACGCAAAGGAGCACTGGAAGGAGGGCTTCTGCCGGGCAAGTTAGCAGACTGCTCAGAAAAGGACCCGCGTTTTTCTGAACTCTATTTAGTAGAGGGAGATAGTGCAGGAGGAAGTGCCAAACAGGGACGAGATCGCCGGTTTCAAGCAATATTACCTTTAAGAGGTAAGGTGCTCAATGTAGAGAAGGCAAGGATAGACAAGGTTCTAAGTAATGAGGAGATAAAGACAATGACAATGGCTATTGGCACAGGCATCAGAGAGGACTTTGATATCTCTAAATTAAGGTATCATAAGATAATCATTATGACAGACTCGGATGTAGATGGAGCACATATACGCACCCTTCTTCTCACCTTCTTTTACCGGGAGATGAAGCCGTTGATTGAGAAAGGACATATCTATATCGCTCAACCCCCTTTGTATAAGATTACTCAAGGAAAGAAAGAGAAGTATGTGCAAACAGAGGAAGAGAAAGAGAGATTCTTTCTGGAGATAGGGATCTCAGGCGATGTGCATCTTCAGCGTCTATCCGATGGCTATAGATACAAACCTGAGGAGATCAGAAAGATGGTAGAGGCGGTGCGTCGCATCGAAGAGTTTTCCCTGTATTTAAGGAAGCGAGGAGTAAACTTTGAGAGGTATGCCCAATGTTTTCTTAAAGAGAGAAGATTGCCCCTTTATTGGGCAAAGATAGAGGGAGAAGAGAGGTTTTTTTTCTCAGAAGAAGGGCTGGTGGAGGAGGCGATAGAGTTAAGAGAAGAGAAGGAACTGATAAGGGATTTTAAGCAGTTGGAAGCACTAGGGTTGAGTATAAAGGACTACTTCTCTCATAAACCCGTGCTGAAGATAAGTAGTTCTAAAAAGCAAGGGGAGATAAGAGGCTTAAGGGAGTTAAGAACTCTTATTCAAGAGTATGCGAGCGAGAAGATCTCTGTCCAGAGATACAAAGGATTAGGAGAGATGAATCCAGAGCAACTTTGGGAGACCACAATGAACCCAGACAAACGCACGATATTAAAGGTGGTGTTAGAGGATGCAGTGGAGGCAGATGAGATATTTACTATGCTGATGGGAGAAGCGATAGCCCCACGCAGAAAGTTTATTGAACAAAACGCTCTGGAGGTAAGAAATCTGGATGTTTAAGAAAGGAGTTTGTGAGAACTTTTTATATTTAAGAGCGGATAATAAGGAGGTTTAGGGTAGATATGTATACCCAAAAGGAGAGGATAGTCCCGATTTGTATAGAAGATGAGATGAAGAGCTCTTATCTTGATTACTCTATGAGTGTAATCATAGGTAGGGCTCTCCCTGATGTGCGTGATGGCTTGAAGCCTGTGCATCGCAGGATTCTCTACGCAATGCAGGAATTAGGGCTGGAGTATAATAAACCATATAAGAAATGTGCCCGTGTAGTAGGGGAGGTATTAGGAAAATATCATCCTCATGGAGATGTTGCTGTCTATGAGTCCTTGGTGAGGATGGTTCAGGATTTCTCTTTGAGGTATCCTTTGATTGATGGACAAGGAAATTTTGGTTCGGTAGATGGAGACGCTCCCGCGGCTATGCGTTATACAGAGGCACGGATGGCGAGAATTACCAGCCAACTTCTTTTAGATATCGATAAGGACACTGTAGACTTTATCCCCAACTTTGACAATACCCTTACCGAACCATCGGTTCTTCCCGCACGTATACCCAACCTCCTTATTAACGGTTCTTCAGGGATTGCTGTAGGTATGAGCACCAATATCCCTTCCCATAATCTAAGTGAGGTTATTGCGGGGATTAATATGCTCTTGGATAATCCTGATGCTTCTGTAGAGGAACTGATGCAGGAGATAAAAGGACCCGACTTTCCCACCGGAGGTATTATCTGCGGAAGAGAAGGGATTAAACAAGCATATACCACAGGGAAAGGGATAATAAAACTTCAAGGTCGGGCATACATAGAAAGAGAGAAAGGGAAAGAAGCGATTATCATCAGCGAACTTCCTTATCAGGTAAACAAGGCAGAGTTTGTTAAACACATTGCCAATTTGGTGCAGAATAAGAAAGTAGAGGGAATTAGTGAGGTGCGAGACGAGTCAGACCGTGAGGGAATGAGAGTAGTGATTCAACTCAAAAGAGAGCAGAATAGCCAGGTGGTATTGAATCAACTTTATAAACATACCCCTTTGCGTTCCACCTTTGGAATAATTATGCTTGCGCTGGTAAGAAACAGACCTGTGCTCTTAAATCTAAAGCAACTCCTCCGTACCTTTATAGAACATCGCCAAGAGGTTATTCAGCGACGGACCAGATTTGAGTTAGACAAAGCAGAGAAACGCACTCATATCTTAGAAGGTTTTACTATCGCTTTAAACAATCTGGACGAAATTGTGGAGATAATCAAACGCTCTAAGGATACAGAGGTAGCAAAGCATAATCTGATAAAGAGATTCTCTTTTACTGAGGTTCAAGCAAAGGCAATCTTAGAGATTCAACTTGGACGCTTAACTGCCCTGGAGAGAAAAAAGATAGAGAATGAGTATATGGACTTACTCAAAAAGATAGAGGAGTACAGACTTATTCTGAGAAGTAAGGAGAAGGTAAAGGAGGTTATAAAGCAAGAACTATCTGAGATAGAGGAGAAGTTTGGAGATGAAAGGCGCACGGAGATTATTGAGGAAACAGAGGAATTGCAGATTGAGGATCTTATCGCCCGTGAGGATGTAGTAGTTACCATTAGCCATCTTGGATATATTAAACGCTTTCCTATAAGTGGCTACAGAAGACAGAAGCGAGGGGGTAAAGGAATTACTGCTGCCGAGATAAGGGAGAAGGATTTTTTAGAGAATATATTTGTCGCCTCCACTCACAGTTATATCCTCTTCTTTACCAGTAAAGGGAGGGTGTTTTCGCTAAAGGTATTTGAAATTCCCGAGGCAGGAAGATTGGCAAAAGGGAGGGCAATTGTTAATCTTCTCTCCCTTTCTCCTGAGGAGTTGATAACTGCCTGTATATGCGTAAAGGATTTTGAGAGTGGTTATCTACTTTTAGCCACACGCAATGGCTTGGTAAAGAAAACACCGCTTAAAGAATACGCCCATCCTCGTAAAGGGGGAATTATTGCTATTGTTTTGGATGAAGGAGATGAACTGATAGGATGCAGAATTACCAACGGAGAGGATGAGATATTTCTGGCAACAGAGAAAGGGAAAGCAATCAGGTTTAAGGAAACAGAGGTAAGAACTACTGGGAGAGTAGCAAGAGGAGTAATTGGAATGAGATTGGATGAGGGGG
>QNCL01000036.1 GCA_003645805.1 Candidatus Omnitrophota bacterium | reverse complement strand
TAATAAAGGAGTCTGTCCTCTACTTTACCCAGTAGAAAAACTTTGTCCTCTAATGCGCATTTCTCTATTACCCGTAAAATTCTTCTTCTTTCCTTTCCCACGCCCACAATCAGATAAACTAAATTGGGATACTCCTCTTCAATTTGAATAAGCACATCTTCGATAAATTCTGCTATCCCCTTACGCTTAATTAATCTGCCCACACTCAGAATAATTCTGGTATCCTTATCAATAAAGACGCCTCTTTCCTTCAGGAGCTCTAAAAATGTTTCTTTACTTAGAGGGGGCCAGCTTCTTCTTTGGATACTTACCCCGTTGGGAATAACCCTTATTTTAGATTCAGAAACTCCTCGCATTAAACACTCCCTTTTTGTATATCTACTAACACAAATTACTCTATCCATCCTTCTAATACTCCTATTTATCACTCTTTGATAAAGAGAGAAATCAAAGGTTACATCTAAACCATGTGCTATACACACTACTGGAATACCTCCTATCTTCTTAAATAGCACTCCCAACGGAGAAAGTAAAGCATCTCCTAAACAAATGCAGTCATAGGCGTTTTTGCGCATAGATATACAAATCCCGACTTGCAAGATTACCTTTAGGATAAACAAAGGTAAGAATATCTGGGAATATCCCCAAGCAAGGAGGTTTATTTCTTCCTTGCTCCTTAAAGCATTATAGAAAGCATAACTATGAGTTTCCATCCCTCCTACCGAAGGAGGGAATTTGCGGGTTATGTATAAAATTTTCATTTCTCTTGCTGCTTATCTTATAAGGCTTTTATAAAGAGCATAGTAGTTTTCGCCCATCTGGGTTAGCGAGAAATGCCTCTCTACTCGCTCCCTATTAAACAAACCCATTCTCTTTCTCAATAGAGAATCTTGGGCTAAAATTCTAATCTTCTCTGCAAACTCCTCTATATTATCCATTTCGCATAGAAATCCTCCTTTTTCCTGAATAACTACCTCTCCTATAGAAGAGCAATCTGTAGCCACTACTGGCTTTGCACAAGCCATTGCTTCAATAAGAGCGCAACTTAAACCTTCTGATCTGGAAGGAAAAACAAATATATCACAGTAATTATAGTAATCCAGCATCTTATCCTGAGGCAGATTGCCAATTATATGTATATTTGCGCCTATTCGAGCAATCCCTCTCCGACGAGCAGAAACACATAAAAGGACAAACCTATCTCCTAACCTCTCCATTATCCTTACCAGAAGATCTGTTCCTTTTCTCCTGCTCATATTTCCTACAAACAACAGAACAGTTTTACCTTTCTCGGTCATCAGTAGATTCTCCACCTTCTTAGGGAAAAATCTCTCCACATCAACACCATTATAGATTCTCACTGCCTCCACTCCAAAAACCTCTTTTAATCTTCTCTTAGTATGCTCACTTACACAGGTAATCTGCTCGGCAACAGCAAAACTTTCTCTTTCAAATCTATATACTAACTTATGAAAGAGTTTCTGGGCTAAACTCTTATATCTATCTAATACTTGATCATGAACTATATGATGCTCGGTCACCACTAAGGGAGCATCTCCCTTGAAAACAAATCCATTCCAACTGTTTGTGTGGATTATATCTGCTCTTATCCTTCTGCTTTCCCTTCTTAGCAGATAAGGGAAAAACTGATACCTCTGAGGGTAGCAATGCACGATTGTTTCCACTCCCCAGATTCTCAGAACCCGGGCAAGATTAAAAGTCCAGAAGTCGGTACCTGAGTTGGTTTTAATCAAAGGAAAACATACTCTCATCTTTTACTTATCTCTCTTCTTAATCTCCTCTTCACATTCACCAGACACAACTCTGTAAACCACTTCTCTAACCCTATTTTTTTAGCACAGGGACTATAGAACAGGAGATAGAATATAGAGAATATAATCTTTCTCATAAACTGAAAAGGGACAACCGGCCGGAAAGGAATGGGCAGGATATAAAAGAGGTTGAATAGAGAATGAAAAGGGGTTAGGTCTACAATCCTATAACCTATTTTTCTAACTCTGGCAGATAGGGACATCTCGTTAATTATGCACAGGACTTTTCGCCTGAAATCCTCATACCCCTGCAAAGATGCCTTTTCCCCATACCTTCTCTGAGTTAAGTTATAATACAGGTATTTCTTTAGTCTCTTGGTCAAGATCTCGTTCTTCTGAAAAGCATCAAACAGATGGGCAGGAGGTATAGATTTTGTAAATCTTTCACTTGATCTCTCCGTGACTATACTCCCCAATCTCTCTACTATCTCAGCAGAAAGCAAGAAGAAGTGGGTATGAATGAAAGGGCTTAACTCCCCCAAGGGATAAGCCATTTTATGCCCTCCCAGAAGTTTATTCTTATATACCATCCTTATAATCTCATCATCAAAAATGGGCAGAGTGTAAAAACTATTAGCCGGTCCCATCTTTAAAAACGAATCATTGGCAATAAGATAAACATCAGGAGCAAACGAATGGGCTATCTCTGAATCTATCGCTTTTTGCCATCCAGAGAACTCAAAAACAGAGTTATCCCCGCCCATCTCAAATACCCAACTCTCCACCTGCCTTGTCTCCATTTCTTCCCGGTCATTCTTTATGATTATTAATCGCTTCTCTAAACCAATCCGTGTGCAGATCTGGAGAAATTTCTTCAAAGAACATGGATATCTGTTTCCATAGGTAAGAAAAAGTATTAAGACCTTTATCTTATCATCTCCTACCATTTATGCTTTCTATAGAGTCGCCTCGGGGATCTTAAAAATAGGTAAAATACCCCTCTCCAAGTAATGCGGAACTTAATCTTATATCTACGATAATAGTCTTCAGAACAAAGTGTATAAGTAGAGTAATAAGCAAACCTCTGGATAGCCTTCGCCAGAGCAAAGTTTTGATATGAGCAAGAGCATCCCATAGATAAAAAAAGTTTCTTGCTCCCAAGATAGCCAAACTTGGCAGGGCTGATAATATATAACGGCTCTGGTAATTCCCCCATCTAATGTAGAAGCCAAGGATCACAAATACACTGATTAAAAGAAGTTTATCTTCTACAGACCTTGAGGTAAAAAAGAAGAGGGCAAGATAGGAGAAGATAAAAAGTGGGCTCATTTTAAGAAGTTGCCCAAGATAAAAACTCCAGGATTCCCGAGCAAATATATTTGGGAAATAATTGCTTACCGGAGGCAATTTGTTCAGTAAAAATGAGTGCACAATCCCTTGACGGACATTGGGCAGGGAAAATATGAATATCAAGAATAATGAAATGATGCCAATATTAAGAAGATTTTTGCTCTGAATTCTTTGAGTAATTTGGGCAATATACCCCTTAAAAGCGGCGAACCAGATAATTATCAGCAATCCCGCTGAAAAGAATATATAGGTTGGTTTTAAGAATGGCTTGCTTATAGAGGACCAGCGGCCATGAAGGCTAAGGTTTGCCCAGAAACTTCCGTAGACCTTTATATTCCAGATAATCCAGGGAATAAAAATGAAAAATCCGATCAAAAAAATCAGATAAAACCTCTTATCTCTGAGTAGTTCCGGTTTATACATAGCGGAGAAGATAAGAAGTATTGGGACTACGAGGGCACCCGGATACTTCGTGAGCATTGCAAATCCTAAAAATACCCCGCTTAAGACATAATACTTATCTCTTTTCCATCCTAATATAAAAAATAAAAGAGATAGAGACATAAAAAGGGCTAAACTACAGTCCATCCATATCCTTGAGGAACATAGCCAGTATACCGGGGTTATCAGGAGGAAAAAAAATGAAAGGAGGGCGATCCTTTTCTCATAAAGTCTTTTTGCCATAAAGAAAACCACTACAGGAAGCAAAAGGGCAATATAGAATGAGAAGTAATTGATGTTTTTAACCCCCTGAAAGCCAAATCTCTGAGGGATAGCAAGTAATAGACAATAGAGTGGAGGATGTTTAAATAATGGTTTGTTAAAATAGGCGGGTAGCCTCCTGTCGGGCTTGATTTGCTTTACTGCTTTATAGTAGAAGGAGGGATTATAATCGAATGGATTGCTTGCCATCTTAAGAGATAGAGAGCAATACAGAGCCTCATCCGGAGAGAGATAGTCTTTCATCCTGATCTGGTTAAGTTTAATGTAGGCTAATAAAAAGAGGGGAATAGCAAGCAAGAGAAATGTAAGAATAGGAGAAATCTTCCTTTCAGAGTTCATTGTTCTCTTTCCGCTTTTAATCCCTTGAGTTCCATCTTTCTCACCTTCCTCAGAATATTCTCAATAAGAAATCTATTTGCGGAAATGATATTTGCGAGAAGCCCCACAACAAACATCTGAAAACCCAAGATAATCAAGATAGAAGATAAAATCAGCGATTGCACATGTCCTTTACCATTTCCCATCAGAAAGAAATACAGATAACGCAACCCTATCAGAAAACCGAGAAAGAACATTGCAAAACCTGAACTGAAGAATACACGCAAGGGCCGATAGATTGTATAGACCTTTGCAATGGTGGCGATGGAACGCAGAATATAATACCATATATTTTTGAACAATCGGGACTCGCGCCTTTTGGCATTCGTCCTTACCGGAACCTGAGCAAATACCAAGCCTACTCTTTCCCCTTGAATGATGGTTTCCAATGTATAACTATACTCAGAGATTACATTAATCTTGGTTGCTGCCTCAGCAGTATATGCCCTGAAACCACTGGTAACATCTTGAATATCGGTTCCGGAGAGTCTCCGCACCACCCAACTTCCTATTTTCTGCATCTTTTTCTTAATCCATCCAAACTCCTTCTGCTTATGAATATCGCGCACACCAATAACTACATCTGCTCTCTTCTCCAGAATAGGTTGAATCAAATTTACTATATCCTCTCCTTTGTATTGATTATCCGCATCTGTATTCACAATTATATCTGCTCCTAATCTCAGAGCGGTCTCTATCCCTATCGCAAATGCTTTGGCTAACCCTTTATGCCCTCTAAGTCTAACAATATGCTCTACTCCACACCTCTCGGCTACCTTTATTGTGCCATCAGTGCTGCCATCATCTATTATCAATATCTCCACCTTAGCAACTCCGGGAATCCTTCTGGGTATATCCTCTATAGTTTGCGCCAAAACCTCCTCCTCATTCCAGCAGGGAATCTGCACTATAAGTTTCAAATCCTTCTCCTCTCTTTTCATCTACTTCCTCAACCTCTGCTTTATCTTCTCCCAAAGTTCCTTAGCCTCTCTACTCTCGGGCAGTTCCTTTAACACTTCCTCTATCTCCTTTAGGGCAAGTTCTACTCTGCCTTCTTCTAAGTAAATCTGAGATAGTTTGTAATGGGCAGGTGGATAGTGAGGATTGAGATTGATCGCTCTCTTATACTCCTGTTTAGCCAAGAACATCTTTCCTTCCTCCTGATAGATAAATCCAAGATTATGATGCGCATCGGGCTGAGGATAGATCTTTAATGCCTTCTTAAAATACTCCTTTGCTTTGCTCTTCTCTCCCTTTTGATAATATACCGTCCCCAAAGCCTCAAAAATCCAAGAGGAAAACTTAGAAGGTTTATTCTCTAACAACAGTGCTTCGTTTAACTCCTGAATTGCTTTATTATACTCCTTCACCTGAGAGTAGGCAAGGGCTGTATTATAGTGAAAAATTGCCTTCTGATTATTGTTCTCTTCCTTTTTAAGATTAACCAACAGGGCAAAGATTAGGAGTGCACTCAGAAAAACAAGAGTTTTTCTTCTTTCTCTTCTCTTTATCCTCTCTCTCAACCAAAGCAGAGAAAAGGAAGCAAAGATGATAAAGACAGGAACTGTTAGGAGGCGATAACGGGTATTGACCCAAAATAAAGATAAAGAGAGATTTTGAGAAAGCCAAAAGAGATGAAGGATGAGGTTTTGTCTTCTGAGAGTTAAAAGGAATCCAAGTATTGCCAGAGGAAGCACTAAACGAAGAGAGACAAAAGGTAGTTTCAGAAAAGAGAGGGAGTATTTACGCAAAAAGAAATAACTGATTAGATCGGGAATTTCTCTCGCTTGATAGAAGATAAAGAATTTTTTCAAGAAAAGAAAAAGGAACTCTGATGGGTGTTCTCTAATAAACCTCATTGCCTCTCTCTGCCAAAATTTAGAAGCCTGCTCCAATGTAAGAGACCTTCCTGTTCTCCTCTCCGCTATCAGGCGAGCATTCTCAAGAATCTCTTTACAAGTGCGACCCAGCAAACCCTGAAATTTACCCTCTGCCTTCGGGTTATTAGCCAGATAAAAGTTTACTCCGCTATGAGCAGTGAGTAGCCACTCTTTACTTATCCTGTAATTTCTTATCAGGACTATCGTGGGAGAGATAAGAAAAAAAAGAGCGAAAGTAAGTAAAAGGGTTTTTTTTACCCTCTTGAGCAGAAGATAGAATATAAGAAGGAGGAAAAACAGAAAAATACCTGCCCGCACTAATGAAGAAAGTCCTAAAATCAACCCTGCGCAAGAAAACCTCAAGAATGAATTTGGAAAGGGTAAAATCTCTTCTTCTCCTTCTTTCTCTTTTCTTAGCAGGAGAAGGATAGCCAATAAACTCAAGAATATCCCTAAGGTTATCCCCACCAAAATACAGGAATAGAAGATAAACATCCCATAAAAACAGGAGATCAGAGCGGAAACAACACCCACCTTTCCTCCGAAAGTCCTTTTACCAATAAGGTATATTAAAGAACAGGAAAGAGAGGAAAGGAAAATTTGCACAAGATAAGCAAAGTATATGTTGGCGTTAGAGAGTTTATAAACAAAGGCTAAGAAATAAGGATAAAGGGGCAGAGAGACAAAGACATATCTTGAAGATACTCCCTCAATTATCTGTTTGGCTAAAGAGTGAAAAAAAGCAGAGTCAAGACCATAGGGCTGAAAGAAAGGGGTGGAAAGAAGAAAGTTTAGATAGGCAAAGCGAAGAAGGAAGGCTAATACAAAAACTCTGAAACTAACTATATACTCTTTGCTCATCCACGAGCATCTCCTTTACCGCTTCCACTACCTCCTCTACTTTGATTGCCCGCATACATTTCTTTGTAAGGCATCTGTGTCTATAACACGGACTGCAAGCGATAGTCTTTCTTATCACCTTAAACCTCTTTGCAGGAGGCAGATGCGAAGAGGGATCAGTGGGCCCAAAGAGGGCAACAAAAGGCGTCCCTACTGCTGCTGCAATATGCATTGTTGCACTATCAGGGGTAATCAAAACTCTACATCTCTTTATCAAGCAAACCAATTGTTCTAAATTTGTCTTTCCTATGGCATTAATCAATCTCTCTTTTACCAAGGATTGAATCCTTTCCCCCTTCTGCTTATCCTTCTCCTCTCCAATCATCAGTATGCGTGCATGGCAGTCCTTCATTAGCCTCTCTGCTAAACGCGAAAAACTCTGAATCTGCCATGTTTTTGTCTCCCATCCTCCTGAGATTACCATCCCAATCAGGATCTGCGAAGGAGCAACCCATTCTCTTTTTAAAAACCTTTGTATATAACCCTCCTCCTCAGGAGAAATCCATAACTCCAAACTCTCCTCCATCTGGACAATCCCCAACAGATGAAGCAAACGCAGTTGTTGTTTTAAAGGAAGAGAGGCATTCTTTTTTAAAGAAAGATAGTCAACTCTATCGGTAAGCAGAAATCCTCCTTTGCGATTATATCCGTATCTTCTGAAGATGCTGCTCAGATAAATCAGCAGATGACTTTCCCAGTTATTTTGCAAATCGATCGCCATATCAAAGTTTTCCTGCTTTAACTTCCGAGCCATCTTAAAAACCCGAGATATCTTTCCTATACCTTTCTGGCGTTGATAGACGACTATCTCATTTATATAAGGACAGCGATAGATAATCTTGTAGAATTTCTCGGTGGTCAGGAGACAGATATGTGCC
>QNCL01000035.1 GCA_003645805.1 Candidatus Omnitrophota bacterium | reverse complement strand
GGGGGAGTTTGAAGGTTTACTCAGATTTCTTTCCTATCTTGAAGGATGCAATAAGTTTATTCAGATAGATAAATTTAGTATAGAAAGAGATGAAGCCGGGTTCAAGGCGAGGTTTGTCCTTAGATCTTTTATCACCGATCAAGGTTCTACTTCCAAGGTTTGTTATTTAAAAGAGAAAGGGTTGCTTTCAACCTCTTCTCCCTCAGCACGCGTCAGCAAGCCCTTCTTTCGCAATATTCATAACCTCTCAGATATCCGATTGCAGGGAATAACCTATAGCCCGCAGGGAGCAGTGGCATTGATAAATGGACATATTGTGGAGGAAGGAGAACAGTTGGGAGAGTTTAGGCTGGAGGCAATAGAGAAGGGAGGGGTTATCAGATTAATCCGAGAGGATAAGGAGTATAATCTTAGGTTGCGAGGGGAAAATGAGTAGAAAAAAGGGGTTTAAGGTTTTTCTGTTAATAGCAGGGGCATTTCTCCTTTCCTTTTTTCCTGTGTTTATCCTAAGAGCCCAGAAGACTGAGCAAGCAGAGGAGTTGGAAGAGAAGAAGGTGATAGAGAGCGCAGAGGGAAAGGTGACAATGGACTTTAAAGAAGCAGATATCAAGGATGTGCTCAGGATTATCTCCTACAAAAGCGGGATGAATATCGTCTATGGAGAGGATGTGAGGGGAAAGATAAGTATTCATCTCTCGGATGTTTCCTGGGAAAGAGCACTGGATGTTATTCTGCGTACCTATGGGTTTGGCTATGAGAGAGAGGGCAATGTAATTCGGGTGTGCGAGATAAGCAAATTACGCCAGGAAGAGGTGCGTACACGCGTCTTTGGTTTAAGTTATGCCAATGCTGAGGAAGTGAGCAAGTCGCTGGAGAAGATGCTTTCAGAGAGAGGTAGACTGGAGTATGACAAGAGGACAAATTTATTGATCATTACCGATATCCCTCCTGTCCTTGACAAAGTAGAGAAGGTGATAGAGAAGTTGGATAGGGTTACTCCGCAGGTGATGATAGAGGCGCAGATAGTGGAGGTAAGCCTGGGAGATGAGGAGAAGTTAGGGATTAACTGGAATGCCGAAATAACCGCTTATGGAGCAAAGAGATCCCTTATCTGGCCCTTTAGTCCTCACAGTGATAATAAATACCTTGAAGGAGACTTTCCTGCTCCTTCAGGGTCAGATTTCCAATATGGAACCATAGACTTCAATCAATTTCAGGCAATTATGCAATTTCTGAGTTCGCGCACCGATACCAATATTCTCTCCAGTCCCAAGATTACCACTCTTAATAATCAGGAGGCAAAGATAACCGTAGGAACAAAATGGCCTGTCGCCCAGTATACCTACAATGAAGAGCAGGGCAAGTTTCATATCTCAGGTTGGGAGTATATTGAGTATGGTATTCTCCTTACTGTTACTCCTACCGTAAACGAAGATGAGAGGATTACCCTCCGGATTCGTCCCGAGATAAGCGATAAGGCGGGAACAGTAACCTTTGATAGCGCGGAGATACCTATCCTTACCACCCAAGAGGTGGAAACGAAGGTGATGGTTAAGGATGGGGATACCTTGATTATTGGGGGTCTGCTCAAGGATAAGAAGAGTAAAACAAAGAATAAGGTGCCCTTCTTGGGAGACATTCCTCTTTTAGGGCATCTATTTACCCATACTATAGACAGTATAGAGAAGAAAGATCTGCTTATCTTCATTACTCCACATATTGTCAGGAATGCAGAGAATACCAATATTCATTACCTTTCTCAGAGTAGTATAGAGATAGAGAAGTATAAGAGAAAAGAGAAAAAGGAAAAAGTAAAGTAGTCTTAGATTCTATCTTCTTATTTGAAGGGCTTTTGCATTTCCTATTTTGTGTTACTTTTCTTCTGAGCAAAGAGCAATTTAGGAGATGCAAAAGTTCTTATTTTATCTTCCGATGTCCCAGATATTGATAGATGTTTGTCCCGAGGAGAAGAGGATTGCTTTGATTGAGGAGAATAGGCTCCAGGAGTTCTATATTGAGAGAAGCGAGGAAGTAAGTATTGTAGGAAACATTTATAAAGGGAAGGTAAAGTCTATAGTAGAAGGGATTGAGGCTGCTTTTGTGGATATAGGCTTGGAAAAACAAGGATTTCTGTATACCTCTCCCGCTGGAGAGTATGTTGATGAGATCAGGGCAGAGATAGAGGAGGAGATGGTAGGCGGTTCAATAAGGTCCTCCCTTAAAGAAGGGGAGGAGGTAGTGGTGCAGGTGGTAAAACAGCCTATAGGGAGAAAAGGTGCGCGTTTGACAATGCGTCTTGCTCTTCCCGGAAGATATCTTGTCTTGATGCCCCTCTCTTCTTTTCTCTCCCCCAAAGGCGTTTCCAAAGGCATCTCCCGGCGTATTAAGGACCCGGAAGAGAGAGAAAGGATTAGAAGAATTATGGAAGAGTTAAAGGTGCCCAGGGGGATGAGTATTATTGCCCGCACTGCTGCTGAGGGAAAAGGAAGGAGGGAGTTTATTAACGACCTCTCTTATTTGATGAGTTTATGGCGTTATCTCCGCCGAACTATCCACAGAAAAAAAGCCCCCTGTTTGCTCTATAAAGAACTGGATATGGTTTTAAGGGTAATCCGGGATTGTAGTGAGGATGTGGAGGAGATAGTGGTCAATGATGAGAGAGAAGCAAAGAGAATTCTTAATTTTGTTCGCTCTCATCTTTCCTCGCTGATGCCAAAAATTCGCTATCTTCAAAAGCCTTTACTGGAGGAATATGAGAAGGATATTGAAAAGATATTTCAACGGGAGATTCCGTTAAGAGGAGGGGGTTCTATTGTTATTGAGCAGACAGAGGCTTTGGTCTCCATTGATGTAAATAGCGGAAGTTTTAAGGGAAAAGATTTGGAAGAAACCAGTGTGCGCACTAACTATGAAGCATGTAAGGAGATTGCTCGGCAGTTAAGGCTGAGGAATGTGGGAGGGATAGTGGTGATAGACTTTATTGATATGAAGTTAGCCGAGAATAGAAAAAAGATTTTTGACACTCTGCAAAGGTTTCTTTCCCGAGACCGCGCAAAGATTAAACTTCTTCCTTTTTCCGAGATTGGGGTGGTAGAACTTACCCGGGAAAGGAGAACAGCAAGTTTGGAGAATCTGCTTTATCAACTTTGTCCTTACTGTAAAGGCAAAGGTTTGGTAAAGACCCTCGAGACGATGAGTATAGAGGTGCTCTCAAGGATAAGGAAGGAGATTCAGAAGGCAGATGTGGAGATAGAAGTTCCTTCTGATCTGGCTTTATATCTTCTTAATAAAAAGAAATACACCCTTCTTTCCTTAGAGCACAAGTTCAAACGAAGGATTACCATCCGCGCCCGGGAGGGCCAAATTGAGAATAGGTAAGAAGGAGGAAGAGATGTATGCGATTATTAGAACAGGAGGAAAACAATATAAGGTAAGAGAAGGAGATATTTTAGAAGTGGAGAAACTGGAGAACAAAGGAGGGAAGGAGGTGGTGTTTGGAGAGGTGTTGCTTCTCAGGAACGAGAAGGAGGTATTAGTGGGCAAGCCTGTCCTGAAGCAAGCGAAGGTTCTCTGCGAGTTTTTGGAGGAGGTGAAAGGAGAGAAGGTAATCGCTTTTAAGTATAGACGACGGAAGGATTCCAAGACAAAGAAGGGACATCGACAGATATTGACTCGGCTGAGGGTAAAGAAGATTCTCCTTGAAGAGAAGAACTCCTGAAAATATGAGTTTTTGAAGGAGAGGAGACTTCTTTGTTATTAAAAAAGGATTGTTTTTGAGTTGGTCAGGAGGGAAAGATGGAGATAGCATTCGCTGCCGAGGTAGTTAAGCAAGGTGCAGAGGTGCTCAGAAACAGCCCTGTTGATGCAAAGATTATTCTGCGTGCCGCCGCCCTGCTGGGCGCAGGGCTATGTATGGGATTAGGAGCGATTGGTCCGGGGATAGGAGAAGGGTTTGTAGGAGGAAAAGCCTGTGAAGGGATTGCTCGCCAACCCGAACTTCAGGGAGTAATTACCCGCACAATGCTGATTGCCGATGCAATCGCCGAATCTACAGGAATTTATGCTTTAGTAATTGCTCTCTTATTGATATTTGTGGTTAGTTAGCCCTTAAGGGATAAGCGAAGGTAAAGAGAGTTTTTGAGTGGACTGGGTATGTCTTTAAATCTTACCCTTGTGCTTCAGGTTATCAGTTTTCTCTTGCTAATGGTTTTGCTTAACAAGATTCTGTATCGTCCTGTCCTTCATCTTTTAGAGCAACGAAGAAGTTATATAAGAGAAGAGATTGAAAAAGCAGAGAAGGAGAGAGAAGAAGCAGAGAAAAAATTGAAAGAAGCGGAACAGAGGCTAAAAGATACAGAAGTTCAGATCTGGAAGTGGAAGGAGTCTGCACAGAGGGAGATAGAGGAAGAAAGGAAGAAGTTTCTAATCAGTCTAAGTTCAGAGAGGAAAAGGATGATGGAAGAGACAAGGGAGGAAATAAAGAGAGAGGTAAACCAGGCAAGAGAGAATTTGAGAAGGGAGGTAGGGGCTATTTCTTTAGATATTGCCGAGAGGATTCTGAGGAGAGAGATAAAGGAAGAGGATAGAAAGAGGTTGTTAAAGGAGAGTTTGGAAAAGATTAAGGAGAGCGAAGAATGGGCATAGTAGAGGAGGAGATAGGAAGAAGATATGGGTTTGCCCTGTTTCTTCTTGCTAAAGAAAAAGGGAGAATAGAGGAGATGGAGAGGGATTTAGAACAAATAACCAATCTCTTCAAAACACACCTTCTCCTGCGTAATATTCTTATGCATCCGCAGGTGAAGAAGGAGAATAAGCAGGATATTTTAGAAGAGATTGTTTCTGAGAATAAAGACCTGTTAGGTTTCTTGAGGCTACTGATAGAGAAGAGAAGGATAGGGTATTTGGAGGATATCTTAGAAGAGTATAAAAGGAGGAAGCGGGAGTTTTATAAAGTTAGTCAAGCCTACCTCTTTTCTCCTTTTCCTTTGTCTTCTTGGGAGAGAGAGGAGGTAAGCAGATTGTTAGAGAGACTGCTGGGCAGGAAGGTAAAGGTGAAGGAGAGGATAGAGAAAGAGTTGCTCGGGGGTTTAAGGATAGAGTGTGAAGGGAGAGTTTATGATTGGACAGTGAAGAAGAGGCTGGAAAGGATAGCAGAGGTGCTAAGATGGGGATAAGCCCAGAGGAGATAACCCAAATAATCAAAGCCCGAATCGAGCATTTTGAAGATAAAGTAGACTTGCAGAAAAAAGGGGTAGTGGTGGAAGTAGGAGACGGAGTAGCGCAGGTCTACGGGCTAAATGAGGTGATGGCTAATGAACTCCTTCTCTTCTCTTCTTCTTCTGGAGAGAAGGTGCAGGGAATGGCATTGAATCTTCAAGAAGAGAGCATAGGTGCTGTGCTTTTTGGGTCGGATAGGTTGATAAAGGAGGGTGCCGAGGTCTTTTCTACCGGGGAAGTAGTTAGGTTTCCAGTAGGAGAAGGGCTTTTAGGGAGAGTGGTAAATGCTTTGGGAGAGCCTCTGGATGATGGACCTCCGATAAAACCCGATGGTTATCGGCCCATTGAAGGCAGGGCATTAGGGGTGATAGAAAGAGAGCCAGTAAATCAACCTTTGCAAACAGGAATAAAGTCTATTGATTCAATGATTCCTATCGGGAGAGGACAGCGGGAATTGATTATCGGGGATCGTCAGACAGGAAAAACTGCCCTGGCTATAGATACAATCATAAATCAGAAGAATGAAGGGGTGGTGTGTATCTATGTAGCCATAGGGCAGAAGGAGATTAATGTAGCCAGAGTCTTTCATCGTCTAAAGAAGGAAGGGGCAATGGCTTACACTGCTATTATCTCTGCTTCTGCCCATCAACCAGCACCTTTGCAGTATATTGCCCCTTATAGTGGATGTGCTTTAGGGGAGTATTTCCGTGACCAGGGGAGAGATGCGCTGATTATCTATGACGATCTATCCAAACATGCCCAAAGTTATCGTCAGATCTCTCTTCTCTTGCGTCGACCCGCAGGAAGAGAGGCCTATCCCGGAGATATCTTCTATACCCATTCTCGTTTACTGGAGCGAGCAGCAAAGGCGAACAAAGAAGCGGGAGGGGGATCACTTACCGCTCTTCCCATTGTAGAGACACAGGCAGGGGATATCTCCACCTATATCCCTACCAACCTTATCTCTATCACCGATGGGCAAATCTATTTAGAGAGTTCGCTTTTTTACCAGGGGATTAGACCGGCAATAAATGTAGGATTGAGCGTTTCCCGTGTAGGAGGAAGTGCCCAGATAAAAGCAATGAAAGAGGTGAGTGGAAAACTGCGTCTTGAACTCGCCCAATATCGAGAGATGGAAAGTTTTACCAAGTTGGGAGGGGAGTTGAATAAGAGCACCGAGGCGCAACTGAGAAGGGGGGCGCGGTTGGTGGAAATTCTTAAACAGAAACAATACTCTCCAATGGATGTAGCCGAACAAATAGTAGTTATCTTCTCTGGAGTTTATGGCTTTTTGGATGAGATAGCGCTTAAGGATGTGCAAAGGTTTGAGAAGGAACTTATCATTTTCTTCCGCAGTCAATATCCTCATATTCTAAAGGAAATAAAAGAGAAGAAGGAACTGAACGAGCAGATAAAGATAGAGATGAGAAAGGCAATCAAGGAGTTCAAGGAGAGATTTGTGAGGAGTTTATAATGAGCAGATTGAGGGAGATTAAAGCAAGGATCTATGGAATAAGAGAGATAGAGGAGATAACCAATGCAGTGAAACTTGTGGCAGTGGTGAGGTTAAAGAACATGGAGAGTAAGGTCCTGCAAGGACGAGAGTATGCTCAGAAGATAAAGGAACTGGCAATAGATGTGTTCAAAAGCCAGGAGAGAAGAGAGCAAAGAGAAGGAGGAAGCGGGTTATTGGTTATCAGTTCACAGACTGGTTTATGTGGGGGGTTTAATGAGAGGGTGAAGGAGAGGACAGAAGAGTTTATACATACTCATTCTATTTCTGAGATGATAGTAGTGGGCAGAAAAGGTGTGCAGTATTTCAAAAGGAAGGGTTATCCTCTAATTAAGGAGTACTCTGCCTGGCAGAGAGGAAAAGAAGAAGAGGTGAGTAAACAGGTGGCTCGGGATATCTTTTCTCTTTACCAGCAGAGGAGATGGAAGGAGGTCTATTTTATATACTCTAAATTTAGAGATAGCAAGGAGAAGGTGGAGATATGCAAACTTTTACCTTTACAGGTAGAGAGGGTTCATAAAGAGGAGTTTCTTTTCGAACCTTTTCCTGAAAGGATAATAGAGGAATTGCTTCCCCAGTATATTCTTGCCCAGATTAGGCAAGGCTTGGGAGAGTCGCGGTGTGCTGAGGAGTGGGAGCGAATAAGAGCGATGGAATATGCTTCAGAGAACGCAGATAAATTGGTGGAGGAGTTAAGTAGGGAGTTTAATCGTGCTCGCCAGAACGCAATTACCCGTGAAATATATGGATAGAGGAATAGATTATCTGAGGCTTAAATCAGACCTTTTATAAAAGTTTTTATCCTCTAATGCCTCTCTTTGAAGCGATAATTTCCGGTTTTGTGCAAGGAATAACAGAATTTTTGCCTGTAAGTAGTTCAGGGCATCTGGTTATTCTTGAGCATCTACTGGGAAAAGGGAAGGAGTTTGGGTTTATTATCTTTGTGCATATAGGCACACTCATCGCTCTCTTGCTTTTCTTCTGGAGAGACATTCTTTCTCTTCTTACCAATAAAAGAATGCTCTTTCTTCTACTTATCGCTTCTATCCCTGCAGGGATAGTTGGCTTTACCTGCGGAGATACCATCTCTCAGTTGTTTGCCCAAAAAAACTCTGTAGGAATAATGCTTTTGGTCAATGGAGTGTGGTTGTTGTCCGCAGATATCAGTCTACGGAGAAAAAAAGAAAGG
>QNCL01000034.1 GCA_003645805.1 Candidatus Omnitrophota bacterium | reverse complement strand
GAGAGGAGTTGATAAACCGACCTTTTCTGTCCTCGTTCGCGTCTTGACTAACTATCTCTTTTGCGATATACTACCTTAATCCAAGGGACGGAGAAAGAAACTTATTTGAGTTAAGGTGGAAAGTTTAAGTAGAGATGCTTTCTATTCATATTCTTACTCTTTTCCCTCAGATGTTTCAGGGTCCTTTTTCGCACTCGATTATAAAAAGGGCAATAGAGAAAGGGAAGGTTAAAATACACATTCATAATCTAAGAGATTACTCTACAGATAAGCATAGAAGATGTGATGATCGTCCTTATGGAGGAGGGCCGGGAATGGTACTGAAACCTGAGCCAATATTTTCTGCAGTGGAGGAGATTAGCAAAGGAGAAGAGAAGGAAAGGCAGAAGGTTATTCTAACCAGTCCGGGAGGGAGGCTTTTTGAGCAGAAGATAGCCAGAGAACTGGCGCAGGAGAAAAAACTGATCTTTATCTGTGGGCACTATGAAGGCGTGGATGAGAGGGTGAGGACGATTGTGGATGAGGAGATTTCTATCGGAAGATATGTCCTTACCGGAGGAGAACTGCCAGCAATGGTGATTGTTGATGCGGTAGTGAGGCTGGTTCCGGGAGTGTTAGGGTGTGCAGAATCAAAGGAACTCGAGTCATTTAGCCGAGGAGAGTTGTTAGATTATCCTCAATGGACACGCCCTGCAGTCTTCAGAGGAATGGCGGTGCCCAAGATTATTACCTCAGGAGACCATAAAGCAATTGAGAAGTGGCGGAAGGAGAGGGCAGAGGAAAGAACAAAGCAGTTAAAAAGACAAGGGAGGTGAAATAGAGTGCTGGAAAAGATCAGGAAGATAGAAGAGGAATATCTTAAAAAGAACATTCCCGATTTTAAGCCAGGAGATGAGGTCAGAGTGTTTACTGAAGTTCCTCCTCCTCCCAAGATAAGCACCTCCAAGAAGAAAAAGACTGCGGAGAAGGAGAAGAAGAAAGAAGAACATAAGGTTGTTCATCCTCAAGTCTTTCAGGGAATAGTGTTAGCCAGAAAAGGATCGGGTCTGGGCGAGACCTTTATAGTGCGTAAGATCTCCTATGGAGAAGGGGTAGAAAAAACCTTTCTTCTGCATTCGCCATTTATAAAGAAGATAGAGGTGGTAAAGCGTAATAAAACCAGAAGGGCAAAACTCTATTATTTGAGAGGAAAGAAATGAGGAGTATCTTTGCAGGAGTGGATGAGGTAGGTAGGGGAGCATTAGCGGGACCGGTGGTAGCAAGTATTGTATCTTTTTCTTCACATATTTATATTAAAGGAATTGCGGATTCTAAATCTTTAACCCCAAAGAAAAGAGAACTTCTTTTTTTAGAGATAATCAAAAAGGCAGAGATAGGGATTGGGATAGTAAATGAGAGAGTGATTGATGAGATAAATATTCTTCAGGCAAGTCTGCGGGCGATGGAACAGGCATTTATAGATATAACCAGAAAGAGAAGGATATCTTACCTCTTTGTAGATGGTCCAATAAGACCCAATGTTTCCTGCCCATCTATTCAAATAGTAAAAGGAGATGAGAGAAATATTTATATTGCTGCCGCTTCTATCGTGGCTAAGGTAATAAGAGATAGGATTATGCTTATCTATGATCGTTTCTTTCCCCATTATGGTTTTAGAGAACATAAGGGCTATCCTACAAAGAGCCATCTCCGTATTCTGGAGCGATCCGGTCCATGCATTATCCATCGCTACTCTTATAAGCCAGTAAGAGAGCGAATGAGATGAATAGAGAGTTAGGGCAATGGGGAGAGGAGGTAGCGGTTAAGTTTTTGAGAAAGAAAGGGTGCAGGATAATTGCTCAAAACTATGCTTCTCCTTGGGGAGAGATAGATATTATTGCTAAAGAGAAGAGGTGCCTGGTCTTTGTAGAGGTAAAAACCCGATCCTCCTCTCGGTTTGGTCTACCGCAGGAGGCAGTAGATAGGAGGAAACAAAAGCAGATTAGCAAATCTGCTCTTTATTATCTGTCCACGCATCAACTCTTAAACACACCTGCCCGTTTTGATGTAGTCTCTATCTTTCTTCATTCTGATGGATTAAGAGAAATTAACTGGTTCAAGGATGTGTTTTCCTTATGTTGAAAAGATTTTCTTTATGGTGGATTTGAACTTACAGAGTGAAGGAAGCGAGGTTTCTTTTGCTCCTTCAAACCTTTCTTCAGTCTACTTCCAAAACCTATGAACTCTCTAAATAGACTTACCGCTTATAACCTTCTTCAGATGCTAAAAAAGAAGGAGATACAGGTAGAGGATATTCTCCTTTCTTTATTTGCCCGCATAGAGGAGGTAGAGGAGAGGGTAAAAGCCTATATCTTTTTAGATAAAGAGAAGATTCTGAAAGAAGCCAAGCAGGAAAGAAAAAAAGATTTGTCTTTCGAAATTCCGGTGAGTGTTAAGGATAATATCTGCGTGGAGAATGAACCTACCCGTTGTGCCTCAAGGATATTGGAGGGCTTCAAACCTCCTTATGATGCTACAGTAATCAAAAGATTAAGGCAAGTAGGAGCGATATTGTTTGGTAAAACCAATATGGATGAGTTTGCTTTTGGCTCCTCTACAGAGACCTCTGCTTATCAGATCACTCGCAATCCCTGGAATTTAGAGTATGTGCCTGGAGGCTCAAGTGGTGGTTCGGCAGCAGCAGTGGCCGCTGACGAAGCAATATTAGCCTTAGGGTCAGACACAGGAGGTTCTATTCGTCAACCTGCAGCCTTATGCGGAATAGTGGGTTTTAAACCTACTTACGGTCGTGTCTCGCGCTATGGGTTAATTGCTTTCGGTTCTTCTTTGGAACAGATTGGGACTCTCAGCAAGGATGTGCGCGATAGCGCTCTTCTTCTTCAAGTAATTGCAGGTTTTGACGAGCAAGATTCTACATCCTCTCCTCTTCCTGTCCCTGATTATCTGAAGTATTTGGAGAAAGGGATAAAGGGATTTAGGATAGGTATTCCCGAGGAGTACTTTATCTCTGGTTTAGATAAAGGAGTAAAGGAAAGGATAGAGGAAGCAATAAAGGTGTTTGAAGGATTAGGAGCAAAATGCACTCGTGTGCACTTGCCTCATAGTAAGTATGCACTGGCGGTGTATTATATTATTGCTCCTGCAGAAGCAAGTTCTAATCTCCTGCGTTTTGATGGAGTGGAGTATGGCTTAAGGAAAGAAGAGAAGGATTTATTTAGGATGTATGAGAAAACAAGAGAAGAGGGGTTTGGAAAGGAAGCAAAACGCAGGATTATCTTAGGAACCTATGTTTTGAGCAAGGGTTACTATGAACAATACTACTCAAGAGCAGAAAAGGTGAGGAGATTAATCATTGAGGATTTTAGAAAGGTTTTTGAGGAATGCGATCTTCTTCTTGCTCCTACCTCTCCCACTCCTGCCTGGAAGATAGGAGAGAAGATAGATAATCCTTTACAGATGTATCTTTCGGATATCTTTACCATCCCTGCTAATTTAGCCGGTATTCCTGCTATCTCTGTACCGTGTGGTTTCTCTGAAGGTTTACCTGTAGGACTGCAGATATTAGGAAGGTCTTTCGAAGAGGAGAAGGTTTTACAAGCAGCCTATGCTTATGAGCAGAGCACCGATTGGCATCGACAAAGGGCAAAGATATGAAGTTTAAGACATTTATTGGCTTGGAAGTACATTTGCAACTCAACACCAGGAGTAAAATCTTCTGTTCTTGTCCCGTGCGTTTTGGAACCTCGCCCAATACCCAGACTTGTCCTGTATGTTTAGGATTGCCCGGTTCTCTTCCTGTGCTCAATAAAGAGGCGCTCAAGAAAGCAGTTAAGTTATGCTTAGCCTTAAAGTGCCAGATAAGCAAAGAGATTCGCTTCGATCGCAAGAACTATTTCTATCCAGACCTGCCCAAGGGGTATCAGATTTCCCAATATTCTCAGCCAATAGGCACTAATGGAAGGTTAAAAGGGATAGGAATTAGACGAGTGCACTTAGAGGAAGATGCAGGAAAACTTATCCATACCTCTGAGGGAAGTTTGGTAGACTACAACCGCGCAGGCATCCCCTTGTTAGAAATAGTCTCTGAACCAGAGATAGCAACTCCTCAGCAGGCTTATGAATATCTTATTTGCTTGAAGTCAATATGTGAGTATATAGATATCTCAGACTGCAATATGGAAGAAGGAAGCCTGCGCTGTGATGCAAATATTTCTGTGGCTAAAGAAGGAGAGGGTTTGGGGACCAAGGTAGAGTTGAAAAATATGAACTCTTTTCATGGGGTAGAGAGGGCATTAAGGTATGAACAAACTCGGCAGGAGAAAGTTCTTCGCTCAGGGGGTGAAGTGGTGCAGGAAACGCGGCTCTGGGACGCTCAAAGGCAGATAACCCTACCTATGCGGAGTAAAGAGGAAGCAAATGACTACCGCTATTTCCCCGAGCCGGATCTTCCTATCTTCTTTATCTCTGAGCAGATGATCGAGCAGATAAAGGAGGAGATGCCCGAGTTGCCCGAGAAGAGGAGGGAAAGGTTTAAGAGAGAGTATGCTCTTCCCGAGTATGACGCAGACCTACTCACCAGAGAAAAGGAGATGGCAGATTATTTTGAGAGGTGTGTGGAACTCTTTCCTCAGCCAAAAACAGTGAGCAACTGGATAATGCGCGATATCTTATCCTATCTGAATGCTCACAAGAAGGAGTGGAAAGACCTTTGTCTTTCTCCCGAAAGGTTTTCCGAACTGTTAAGGATACTGGAGAGAAAGGAGATTAGTATCAATATGGGGAGAGAGGTATTGACAGAGATGATAAACACACATAAAAGAGCAGAGGAGATTATCAGAGAAAGAGGATTGTTGCAGGTAAGCGATGAAAAGAAGTTAGCAGAGGTGGTAGAGAGAGTTATTAAAGCAAATCCCCGCTCAGTGGAGGATTTCTCCAGGGGAAAGGAGAAGGCTTTGATGTTTTTGGTAGGTCAGGTAATGCGTGAGACAAAAGGGCGAGCAAATGCTCAGATAGTGCAGAAGATATTACGAGAGAGGATAAAGAGAAAAGAGGAAGGGTTAAGTTAAGGAGGCAAGATGGAGAAAGCGGAGATTAACAGGAGATTGGAAGAGATAAGGAGGAAATTAGAGGATTTAGGGAGGTGTCTTTGAATTAGAGAAGAAGAAAGAGAGACTAAAAACTCTGGAGAAGGAGATATACAAACCAGGCTTCTGGGAAGAGCGAAAGAAAGCAGAGAGCGTATTAGAGGAACTTAAGACCTTGCGAGCAACAATAGAGGGTTTGGAGCAGGTTTATCGAGAATACAAGGATCTGGAGGAACTTAATGCATTGGCAGAGACAGAGGAGGAGAGAAGGGAGATAGAGGAAGATTTAGCAAAGATAGAAAAGAATTCTGAGGAGTTAGAACTCAAGGTTCTCTTATCCAAGCAGGAGGATAGAAGTAACGCCATTGTGAATATTCATCCGGGAGCAGGAGGCACAGAAGCCTGCGACTGGGCAGAGATGCTTTTGCGAATGTATTTGCGTTGGGCAGAGAAGAAGGGGTTTAAGACAAAAGTAATTGACCTCTTACCCGCAGGAGAAGCAGGGATAAAGGATGTGACTGTGGAGATAAGAGGAGATTATGCCTATGGATATCTGAAGGCAGAAAGAGGAGTGCACCGGCTGGTGCGTATTTCTCCCTTTGATGCTAATAGGCGTCGGCATACTTCCTTTGCTTCTGTAGATGTTCTACCCGAGATGGAGGGTCCAAAGGAAATAGAGATAAAGGATGAAGATTTGCGCATAGATGTTTTCCGTTCCTCCGGACCAGGAGGGCAAAGTGTAAACACCACTGATTCCGCAGTGCGTATAACCCATATTCCTACCGGGATTGTAGTGACCTGTCAGAATGAGCGCTCCCAGTATAAAAACAAGATGTGGGCATTAAAGGTGCTGAAAGCCCGTTTGTATCAGCGTCAGTTAGAAGAGGAAAAAAAGAAGATAGAGGAGAAGTATGGAGAAAAGTTAGAGATTGCTTGGGGAAGGCAAATTCGTTCTTATGTTTTTCACCCTTATACCTTAGTAAAAGACCACCGCACCAATATAGAGGAATACGATGTCCGCATAGTATTGGATGGAGAAATTGATAGGTTTATAAAGGAGTTTTTGAAGAGATTTCCTAACTATGCTTAATTTTATCTTAAGAAAGATATTCGGCACTCACAATCAGCGTGCGCTGAAAAAACTAAGTGTTATTGTCCAGAAGATAGAAAGCCTTGAGCCTTCTATTTCCTCTCTTTCTGATAAAGATATGCGGGCAAAAACAGAGGAGTTTAAAGAGCGTCTTGCGAAGGGAGAAACGCTGGATGACCTTCTTCCAGAGGCTTTTGCACTGGTAAGGGAAGCGGCTAAGAGAACCCTGAATATGAGACACTTCCCTGTGCAGTTAATGGGAGGAATTGTGCTTCATCAAGGCAAGATTGCCGAGATGGCAACAGGGGAAGGAAAAACACTGGTTGCTACCCTTCCTGCTTATCTAAACGCTCTTACGGGGAAAGGGGTGCATATTGTTACTGTAAATGATTACTTAGCCCGACGCGACCGTCAATGGATGGGTCCAGTGTATGAATTCTTGGGGTTAACTGTAGGGGTAATTCAGCATGGGATGGGACACAAAGAGAGAAAGGAAGCCTATAACTGCGATATTACTTATGGCACTAATAATGAGTTTGGTTTTGATTATCTTCGAGACAATATGGTTCTTTCCATAGAGGAGAGAGTGCAGAGGGGACTTTATTATGCTATTGTGGATGAAGTGGATAGCATCCTTATCGACGAAGCCCGCACCCCTTTGATTATCTCAGGTCCGAGTGAGGAATCTACAAAGAAGTATTATGAGGTAGACAGAATAGTTCCTCTGCTGGAGAAGGGAGAAAGGGATGAGATTAGTAAGGAGGAAAAGGGGGACTATGTTGTGGATGAAAAGCACAAAACTTCTTATCTAACCGAGCAGGGAGAGATTAAAGCAGCAAAACTCTTGGGACTTAAGGATATGCACAGTCTTTCCACAATGGAATACAAGCACCATATCAACCAAGCCCTGCGGGCGCATAACAACTACAAACGCGATGTGGATTATGTAGTCAAGGACGGGCAGGTGATAATTGTGGATGAATTTACAGGTAGGTTAATGCCCGGAAGGAGATGGGCAGATGGTTTGCATCAAGCGATAGAGGCAAAGGAAGGAGTGGAGATAGAAAGGGAAAATCAAACATTAGCCACTATTACTTTTCAGAACTACTTTCGAATGTATGAGAAACTGGCGGGGATGACCGGTACAGCAGCAACCGAAGCCACAGAGTTTTATCAGATCTATAAATTAGATGTGGTGGTGATTCCTACTAATAAACCTCTGCGTAGAACAAACTATCCTGATGTAATATATAAGACCGAAAGAGAGAAGTTTAATGCAGTGGTAGAAGAGATTGAAAGAATGCACAAACAAGGAAGGCCTGTGCTGGTAGGAACTGTTTCCATAGAGAAGTCAGAACGGCTAAGCCAGCTTCTCAAGAGGAAGAATATTATGCATTCGGTGTTGAATGCTAAATACCACGAACGGGAGGCAGAGATAGTGGCTTTGGCGGGACAGAAAGGGGCAGTTACTATTGCCACCAATATGGCAGGGAGAGGGACAGATATTGTGTTAGGAGAAGGAGTGGCAGAGTTAGGAGGATTGCATATCATTGGCACAGAGAGGCATGAAGCACGCAGAATAGATAATCAACTCAGAGGACGAGCGGGTAGACAGGGTGATCCCGGTTCCTCCCGCTTCTTTCTCTCCTTAGAGGACGATCTTCTCCGTTTGTTTGGTTCAGAAAGGATAATGGCAATGATGCAGAGGCTGGGTATTCCTGAGGGGCAGGCAATAGAACATAAACTGATTACCCGTGCCATTTCCACCGCTCAGAAGAGAGTAGAAGCGATGAATTTTGATATCCGCAAGCAACTTCTGG
>QNCL01000033.1 GCA_003645805.1 Candidatus Omnitrophota bacterium | reverse complement strand
CTTAGATTTGCCTCCACTGCCTTTGCAAACCTTCTTACCACCCTTTCCCTCCAGGCATCTGCTTCTGAAGGAGAATAAGAAACTAACTTTGAGATTACTCCTCTTCTCTGGGCTTGCTTTATCTCTAACATTGTCCTCCCCATAGCCACCAGAACCTTAGTAGGAATGCAGCCAAAATGCACACACAGACCACCTACATTCTCTCTCTCTACCAGAGCAACCTTTCCTCCTAAGCGGGCAATGTGCACACCTGCACTATATCCGGCAGCTCCAGCCCCGATAATCACTGCGTCAAATTCTCTTCCCATAAGACAAGTTTACCTCCCAAACACTACCTCCAAAGTCCTGTTCTTATGTATCTATCAATAGCCAGAGCAGACTTCTTTGCCATTCCCATTGCCGAGATCACCGTTGCCGAACCAGTAACAATATCTCCCCCGGCAAATACACCTTTCATTGAAGTCCTCCCTTCCTCATCCACCTTTATATACCCCTTCTCCGTCCTTTCCAGTTCCTTGCCGTCCTGGAATAAAAGAGGGTTCGCTTGCGTGCCAATAGCGATAATTACACTATCTACCTCCAGAGAGAAATTTGAGTTAGGAAGAGGAACTGGCGAGGGTCTACCACTTTCATCTTTTTCTTTAAGTTCTGTCCTTACGCACTCTATCCCTCTTACCTCTCTCTTTTCTCCTCCGATGATCCTCACCGGCTGGGTAAAGAACATAAACTCCACCCCTTCCTCTCGAGCATTCTCAAACTCTTCTTTGCGTGCAGGCATCTCTACAGAAGAACGACGATAGAGGAGAAAAACTCTTTCCGCTCCTAATCTGAGAGCGGTGCGGGCAGAGTCAAGTGCCACATTACCTCCTCCTATTACCGCCACCTTCCTGCCCACCCTTACCGGAGTAGCGACATAAGGAAATAGGTATGCCTTCATCAGATTGACGCGTGTGAGAAATTCATTTGCCGAGTAAACACCCACCAAATCTTCTCCTTCGATCTCCAGAAAGCGAGGCAAACCTGCACCAATACCTATATACACAGCCTTGGCTCCTTCTTTTAACAGATCTCCTATACCTTTTATTTTCCCTATTACATAATCTGTTTTTATCTCCACGCCTAAACTCTTTATATACTCTATCTCTCTCTCTAAAACCTCCTTAGGCAAGCGAAATGCAGGGATACCATAGCGGAGAACTCCTCCGGGTAGATGCAGGGCTTCAAAAACAGAGACCGAATAACCCAATCTTGCTAAATCGCCTGCAGTAGTCAAGCCAGCCGGCCCTGAGCCAACGACCGCTACAGAAGCAGAGGAAAGAGAAAGATCTGCTCTACCGAAGGAAGAAGAGCAATAATCTGCAACAAACCTCTCTAAGTTGCCAATTGCCACTGCTCTATCCTTTCTGCTAAGCACACATTTCTTTTCACATTGCTTTTCCTGGGGACAAACCCGTCCACAGATAGCCGGCAAGTTGTTCTTCTCTCTTATCAAAGCCAGAGCAGAGCAGAAATCTCCTTTCTTGATCTTTTTGATAAACCCCGGAATATCTACACCTACTGGACAACCATCTACACAGGAGGGAGAAGAACACTCTAAGCACCTATTCGCCTCTGCTATTGCTTCCTCTTCACTATAACCTAAATTCACCTCTTCAAAGTTATGAACTCGCTCTAAGGGAGACTGCTTACGCATATCCTATAACCCTTAATCTCTCCTTCTCCTCTTTTTGATAACTCTTCTGACGGGCAATGAGTTCCTCAAAATCCACTTGATGCGCATCAAAATGTGGACCATCCACACAGGCAAACTTTCTCTTTCCTCCCACCTTCACCCGACAAGCCCCGCACATCCCTGTCCCGTCTACCATCAGAGGATTTAAACTTGCTTGAGTGGGAATACGTAAAGGATAGGTGGTCATAGCCACCTTCTGCATCATTATTGCTGGACCAACCACAAATACTAAATCTACCTTCTCTTTAGCCAGATATTCTCTCAACACCTCCACCACTGTCCCCTTTCTCCCATAGGAACCATCCTCTGTAGCCACCAACAACCTTCTGCTTATCTCCCGCATCCTTTTCTCAAAGATAATTAGCCCTTTTGTGCGCGCTCCGATGATAGAGATGAGATCGTTTCCTTTTTCCTTAAAGGCACGAGCAACAGGATAAACACAGGCAATCCCTACTCCCCCACCTACACAAACAACCCTCTTTCCCTCTTCAAGAGAAACCGGGTTGCCTAAGGGGCCACTCACTCCGCTAATCTCCTCTCCTGCTTTTTTGTGAGCAAGGAGTTTTGTAGTTGCTCCTGCTTCCTGCACTACTACCTCCACGCTCCCTTCCTCTGGATGAAAATCTGCAATAGTAAGAGGAATGCGCTCCCCTTCCTCTTCTACGCGAACGATGATAAACTGTCCAGGTTGCGCCCTCTGAGCAATTTCAGGAAGATAGAATTTGAAGAGTACCGTTTCTTTATTTAACCTTTTTTTCTCTAATATCCTGACCATATTCCCAAAAAGCCGAGTTAATCTCTGGATCTCTGAGTGATGGTTAGATAAAACCTTCTTCCCTGATATTCCAACTCCTTGAGTTTTCCCTGTTTAATCAAACGCTCTATAAGCCCCCAATCCTCTCCTATCTCCTCTAAGAACCTCTCCACTGCTTTCTTCTCCATTGGATGCACAGCAGTAATACCCAATAAATCCTCTATGCTCTTCTGCGCATACCCGAATTTCCCTCTTTCCTCCGAAAGCACTTGAACCTCCTTTATCATAGAAGAGAAAACCTGCTCTGCAAATCTTATTTTTGCTTCCTCTGCAGGTTTTACCCAACTCTCCGCAGGAGGCCTAACAGGAGTGCTAATATAAACCTTTTTGGGATGCAATCTTCCTATAAACTCTGCTATTCTTCTTATTTCCTCTTCGCTATCGTTAATTCCTCTGATTAACATAGTCTCGGTAGTCAGTATTCCTTTATACTCCTGGGCAAACTTGAGCATTCCTTCCAGGAGAAAGCAAAGATTTATTCCCTCAGCAGGCCTGTTGACCTTTCTCCATACCCTCTCACTTACTGCATCCACCTTCAAACCCACCCAGTCTGCTTTTTTCAAGTCCTCGCGCACCTCCTTCTGGGAAAGCAGTGAACTGTTAGTAAGCACAGCAACCTTGTCTCCTATCTCTCTCTTGAGCATCTCTATTTCCTTGCCTAAATTGATATCCAATGTAGGCTCCCCTTCAGAGACAAAGCTTAGATAATCAATCTCCTCTCCCCTTTCCCTTATCTTCTCTACCCTCCTCTTCACCTCCTTCACTATTTCATAAGGAGGATAAAAACCCTCTCGTTTTATCTTGAAACAGAAAGTCCTTCCAATCTGACAATATACACAGGAATAGGAACATATCTTAGGAGGAATATTATTGATGCCCAAACTTCTACCTAAGCGACGGGAAGGAATAGGACCGAAAACCTTGGGTGAGTTCATCGGAGAATACACTCCTTCACATAATTCTCTTCCAACCTCTGTTTTAGGGCTCGGAGTTCACTCTCGGAGTACCCCTCTCCTGCTCCAGAAGGAAGATTAAGGACTTTGGTAGAAGAGAATCTCTGGAGCACATATAACTTCGCTCCTTTGAGAAGATTGCCAATGTTAAGGATATCCTCGGGCGTAAGTTGAGAAGGTAAAACAGTGGTGCGAAACTCATATTCTAATCCGCTATGCATAACTATGTAGATACTCTTCTGGATAGCGGAGAGATCTACTTCACAATTAGCGACATAAGAGTATTTCTCAAGAGGGGCTTTTACATCCATCGCCACATAGTCAAGAAGATGTAAGGAAATGGCTTTCTCTAACATCTCAGGATGAGAGCCATTGGAGTCTAATTTAATTAGATAACCCATCGCCTTTATCCTCTCCAGCACCTTTAAGAGATCAGGCTGAAGTGTAGGTTCACCCCCGGTTATCTCCACTGCCTCCAGCCTTCCCCGTCGCCTCTCCAGAAAGGTAAATATCTCCTCTTCGGGAATGGGAGGAAGAAAAAGAGAAGGGTGCACAAGTTCAGGATTATGACAGTAGACACAGCGATAATTACATCCTTGAGTAAAGATAATTGCGCATATCTTTCCCGGATAATCTATCAACGAAAACCTCAAAAAGCCACCGATTTTCATAGGACCTTAAAAGTCTTTCTCTCCTTAAACTCCTCCTTCTTCCCTTTATTCCACTGTTGAACAGGACGAAGATAGCCAACCACACGCGAGTATATTTCACATTCCAGACCACACTTTGGACAACAAGGATGTTCTCCTGAGAGATATCCATGGGTAGGACAAACACTGAAAGTAGGAGTAATGGTAAAGTAAGGTAAGCGATAGTTCTCGCATATCTTACGCACCAGTTCCCTAATCGCTCGAAAATCCCTTATTTGTTCACCTACAAATAGATGTATTACCGTCCCTCCGGTATAAAGCATCTGAATCTCATCCTGCAAATCCAGAACCTCAAAGATATCATCAGTATAATTTACCGGGAGTTGAGTAGAGTTGGTATAGAAAGGTTCTGCACCCTCTTTATACTTCTCCTCATTGGCACAGATTATCTCTGGATACCTCTGCTTATCAATCCTTGCCAAACGATAACTTGTGCCCTCTGCAGGAGTTGCTTCTAAGTTATAGTTATTTCCTGTCTCTCTCTGAAACTCCAGAAGTTTATCACGCATAAACTTAAGCACTCTCACAGCAAATTCCCTTCCTTTTTTCGTCCCTATATCCTCTCCCAGGAAGTTAAGACAGGATTCATTCATTCCTACTAATCCGATGGTGGAAAAGTGGTTCTTCCAATACTGACCAAATCTTTTTTTTATATTCCGCAAATAAAACTTTGCATAAGGATAGAGGTCGGCATCGGTAAGTTTCTCTAGAATTTTTCTCTTTATCTCCAAACTGTTCTTTGCCAAAACCATCAGTCTTTCCAATCTCTCTCTGAACTCTTCTTCTGTTGAGGAGAAATAACCCAATCTGGGCATATTTATAGTTACCACTCCTACACTTCCGGTCAAAGGGCTTGAGCCAAACAACCCTCCGCCTCGTTTGTAGAGTTTGCGATTATCAATTCTAAGCCGACAGCACATTGAGCGTGCGTCCTCCGGCTTCATATCCGAGTTGATAAAATTGGCAAAATAAGGAAGTCCGTACTTCCCGCTTACCTCCCAAAGAAGGCTCAGTTTAGGGTTATCCCAATCAAAACTTTTGCTTATATTGTAGGTAGGAATAGGAAAACTGAATACCCTCCCGCGGGCATCTCCTTCCAGCATAACCTCCAGAAAAGCGCGGTTGAACATATCCATCTCTCGCTGAAATTCCTTGTAAGTCTTCTGCTGAACCTTGCCACCTACAATCACCCCTCTGTCTGCATAGAAAGAAGGAGGGATTAGATCCAGGGTTATATTGCTAAAAGGGGTTTGAAACCCCGTGCGTGTGGGGACATTCATATTGAAGATGAACTCCTGCATTGCCTGTTTTACTTCTGAATAACTAAGTTTGTCATAGTAAAT
This sequence comes from Candidatus Omnitrophota bacterium, assembly GCA_003645805.1. Classification (GTDB taxonomy): domain Bacteria; phylum Omnitrophota; class 4484-213; order 4484-213; family 4484-213; genus B17-G2. Next base: position 2,527 of record QNCL01000033.1, on the reverse strand, counting down.
AAAAGGAGAAAGAAGGGTGTCAAAATTGGAAAAAGCAACTGCCCCTGCACTTTCTCCCTGCAAGGTATAGAGGAAATTTACTACCTGCCCCAGAGCACTCCGAAAGTGCTTTGCGGGCTCGCTTTGCATCTTACCCATCGCTCCCTTAAACCCTTCCAGTAGTAAATCTTCCAGATCCCAACCTACACAATACACACTCAGAAGACCAAGGTCATGGATATGAAAGTCTCCATTCAGATGCGCCTCTCTGATCTCTGGTGGGTATATCTTATTAAGCCAGTAAACCTTACTTAGTTCGGAGGAAATGTAGTTGTTAAGACCCTGGAGAGAAAAGGTCATATTGCTGTTCTCGTTGACCTGCCAGTCAATCTTGTTCAGATATTGGTCCATTAAGTCCACATTTGCCTTGGCAGTAATCTCGCGGATACGAGCATGTTGCTCACGATAGATGATATAGGCTCTGGCAGTTTTGCGGTAAGGAGAGGAAAGAAGAACCTCCTCCACAATATCTTGAATCTGCTCCACAGTAGGAGTTCTATCTCCGACTATGCTCTGAGCAAGATTGAGCACCTTGACTGTCAATTTCTCTGCTTCTTCTCTCCCAAACTCTCCTGTGGCTAACCCTGCCTTCTTGATTGCTTCGGTAATCTTCTGGGCATCAAACTTTACTATTCTTCCATCCCGTTTTCTGATTCTTTTAAACATCTCTTCCTCTCAATCTTTCTCCTCTTTTTCTCTAAAGAAAACTTTGCTTCTTTTTATTATTCTTGTTTTCTCAAAAATTACAGAAGTGAAGAAGAATCTATCCTCAGCACAAACATAGCAAGCAACTTTATTGCATTTTCCAGGTCTTTTAGACTGACCATCTCCACCGGGGTATGCATATATCGGTTAGGAATACTCACCAGACCTGTAGCCACTCCTGATTTGGTGAGTTGGATTATGTTGGCATCTGTGCCTGTGCCTTTAGGTATTCCCTCTATCTGATAAGGTATCTTCTCCTGCTGGGCTGTCTCCACCAGAAGTTCAAATATCCTGTGGTTGATGTTAGGACCCCGAGCAATCACTGGTCCTCCACCCAATTTTATCTCTCCAATCCTCTTTTTATCCATTGCTGGAAAGTCTGTAGCAAAGGTTACATCTATGGCGATACCGATCTCTGGACTAATTCTATATGCACTTGTCCTTGCTCCACGCAGACCTAATTCCTCCTGCACAGTAGCGACGCCATAAACAGAGGAAGGAAGTTTATGCTGGGAGAGTAATCTCAGAGTCTCGCTCACCACAAAAGCCCCGGCCTTATCATCAAAGCCGCGCGCAACCACCAAATCATTGCGCAGATCAACAAACCCTACTGCTGGCACTGCGGGATCTCCTATCTCTACTATCTCCTTTGCCTCCTTTTCATCCTTTGCTCCAATATCAATCCAAAGTTCCTCAATCTTAGCCACTCTCTTTCTCTCCTCATCTTCTAAAAGATGAGCGGGCTTTCTTCCTATCACGCCTAACACCTTCCCTTTTCTGGTTTTGATCCAAACCCTCTTACCCGGAGCAAGATGCAGATCAACTCCTCCAATAGGAGAAAAATAGATATATCCTTGCTTATCAATATATTTTACCATATATCCAATCTCATCAATATGTCCGGCAAGCATTATACGCGGGCTTCCTTCTTTATGCAAAATTGCTATACCATTGCCATGGATATCTGTGCTAACCTCATCCACAAACTCCCCTGTTCTCCTCTTCCAAACCTCTACCGCCTCCTGTTCAAATCCAGAAGGACTTATACTCTCCATCAACTCTCGCAAAAACTCTAATGTTTTCTTTTCCATCTTTCCTCCCTTGCTCTTTACAAAAATCTTCTCTAAAATCTTCTCATCACCAAGCCAGTTAATAGTTTAGGGTAGAAATAGGTAGACTTGCGAGGTAGGTTTTCTCCTTTTAAGATTGTCTTTTTTATCTCCTCTAACCTCAAAGAGGGAACAAAGAAAACTATTCCCTCTCTTTCTCTGAGCAAATCTAATCCTTCCTGCACACTATGGGTATAGCAAATCTTCTCCTTCTCCTCCTTAGCCTTTATTCCCAGAGCCTTTCTTATCAACACCTGATGAAGAAAGAAAAGGGGATGAGAGGAAGAACAAGAAGGAAGGAGAAGGTAATAATTACCTTGATAATACATCTTTATCCCCTGCTCATTCTTCTCCTCCAAAGTTTGTATCCTCTCTACCTGACAAAACCTTGCTATCTTCTCCACTATCCCCTTCTGCTCAGAAAAGACAATGCGGTGGGTGGGAAGAATACTAATATTTTCCTCTCTCATTTCTGCTAAATAAAGCAGCACAAAACTACTTTCTTTTGTCCTCACCTGTTGATGGAAGTTTAAGGCGGCGGTATAGCGATGATGACCATCCGCAATAAACACGGGTTTACCTCTCATCCTCGTTATCACCTTTTGAATATCCTCCTCTCTTTCTATCGTCCAGAGAAGATGGCGGATTTCACCCACATAAAAGTCCATCTCTGG
>QNCL01000032.1 GCA_003645805.1 Candidatus Omnitrophota bacterium | reverse complement strand
GTCTATAATCCTAAAACATCAACCTTCCAGAGGAAATTAGTGGAGCAGATTTTTACTCCCGAGGATATAGAAAGCAGGCTCAGAGAACAAGTTTTACTGCACTTCCCTGAGGACAGAAGACTCCGTTTAGCGGTAACGGAACTGATAAGGAAGAGTATTTCTCCCAATCTCTTTTTTGACAAAAAGGAGACGGAAAGAAGGAAACAGGAGGCATGGAATAGTGTTCCCGAGGTGAGGAGAGAGGTGAAGAAGAATCAGATTATTGTGGCGCGTGGGCAGAAGATTACGCGCAAACATCTTTCTCAGTTAGCAGAGATAGCCAAGAGAAGAAAAAAAGAGCAGTTTTTACCAGTATTTATAGGTTTAACTCTGCTGATTTCTGTCTTTGTTGGCTTATCGCAGAGGTATATCCGGGACTTTTCTTTTCCCTATCTCTCAGTTTTCTGTATTTTGTCTTCTTTCTCTTGTTTCTCTGGTTTTTCTTCTGATTACCAAAGGGATTGTGCTTTTCTCCTTTCATCCTTTATTTATCCCTTTGAGTTTTGTCTCTATGCTTGTTTCTATCCTTCTCAACGCTCCTGTGGCTATCTTTATCAGTATGCCTTTAGCCTTTCTTTCTGCCCTTATTAGCAACAATTTGCAAGCAGGGACAATCTGTTTTGTGGGAGCAGTGGTGGGGGTTTATGCCCTAAAGGATGTGAAGAGAAGGACGCAATTAGTAAAGGCAGGTTCTTTGGTAGGAGCGGTTAACTTTCTGTTAGCCATAGGCTTTGCTCTATTTCAAAGGCAGGGATTAACTGAACTAACAAAAGCAGGACTCTGGGGAGTGAGCGAAGGTTTTGTTTCTGCTTTTATGGTAATGGGGTTTTTGCCTTTATTTGAGCATATGTTTAAGTTAACCACCAATATCAGCCTGTTAGAACTTTCTGACCTAAACCAGCCCTTGCTCAAGAGGCTGATTATGGAAGCCCCGGGCACCTATCACCATTCTCTAATTGTAGGAAACCTGGCAGAGTCAGCAAGTGAGGCGGTAGGAGCAAATTCTTTACTTGCTCGAGTGGCTTCCTATTACCACGACATTGGCAAGATAGAAAAGAGTGATTATTTTAGCGAGAATCAGAAAGGGAAAAGCAGACATAATAAACTTACCGCAACGATGAGCAGTTTGATTATCATCAAGCATGTGAAAGATGGTGTAGAGATGGCTCGCAAGTATAGACTTCCCCGCCAGATTATCGAGATTATCCAGCAACATCATGGAACAAGCCTTGTCCCCTATTTCTATCAAAGGGCTCTGGAATCAGATAAAGAAGGAAAGGTGAGCGAGGAAAACTTCCGTTATCCAGGCCCAAAACCGCAGAGTAAGGAGGCGGCAATTGTGATGTTGGCAGACGCAGTAGAGGCAGCCTCACGGAGTTTAGAAGATCCTACACCTTCTCGTTTAAAGGCAATGGTGCAGGAGATAGTCAACGGAAAGTTTATTGATCATCAACTTGATGAATGCAATTTAACCTTAACCGACCTGAGCAAGATTACCCAAAGTTTTACTTATGTTTTGAGCGGGATATTTCATACTCGGGTGAAGTATCCTGGCAGAGAACAGAAGTGAGGGTGGAGGTGAGAAATATTCAGAGTTTGCCCATAAAGGTTGGCAGATTAAAGCAACTGGCAGATTTTGTTCTCAAGAAAGAGGGAGTGCGGGATGGATATATAAGTATAGCCTTGGTGGACGACCAGAGGATAAAAGAGATAAATAGAGTTTATGCGAAGATAGAAAAACCTACAGATGTGCTTTCTTTTGATTTAAGTGAGAAGGACTATTTTATAGGAGATATTATTATCTCTGTAGAGACAGCCCAGAGAAAGGCAAAGGAAGTAGATTGGAGTTTGGAGAAGGAAGTAGGTCTTTATCTGGTGCACGGAATTTTGCATCTGGTAGGTTATGATGACCAGAAGAAAAAGGACTATCTGCGGATGAAAAAAAGAGAGGAGGAGATAGTAAGGGATTTCTTCAAGGAAGAGGGAGATTAGAGATGTGGAGGAAAGTGCGCAATGGTTTCTTTACAGGTATAGCCTTGCTTCTTCCCATAGTGCTTACCGTTATTGTTATAAGATGGGCGATTGCCAAGTTGAATATCCTGCTTCTGGAGCCTCTCGCCTCCCTTTTTCAACCTTTTATTCCCTATGAATTTACCTTTCTCATTATCTTCATAAAAATTCTTCTTCTCTTTTTGATAATCCTGATAATCTCTTCAATTGGATTAACCGCTAATACCTTGGTAATGAGACGTTTATTTTTCTTTGGAGAAAATCTGCTGACCAAGGTGCCTTTTGTGAACAAGGTTTATATAACTATCAAACAGATAAGCAGTGCCTTTTTGGGCAAAAAGAGGCATATATTTCAGGAGGTTGTTTTGGTTGAGTATCCGCGCAAAGGATTGTATTGTATAGGTTTTATTACCTCTCCTGTTCAGGAAAAGATATACAGTAAGGTTTGCAAAACAGACAGAGATGAGGTTATCAAAACCTCTCTTTCTAATGCGGTGAATGTATTCATTCCCACAACCCCCAACCCTACCAGCGGATTTCTCCTCTTTGTGCCCAAGAGCGAGTTGATTCCTTTGGATATCTCTGTAGAGGAAGGAATGAAGTTGGTGATCTCCGGAGGTGTGGTGTGAGCAAACTTCATCCCGCAGACATTGCTGAAATCCTCAGGAATTTGGACCCCAAAAAGAGAAAACTTTTTTTCAACTCTCTTAAACCAGAGGTTGGAGCAAGGGTGCTTGCAGAACTTGATCCGGAGAGTGAGGCAGAGTTATTGAGGGACTTGGAAAGCCCGCAGTTATCCAAAATATTAAATGTAATGCCTTCGGATGATGCAGCAGATGTTGTTGCTGATCTTTCTCAGGAGAAGAAAGACAAGGTCTTGCAATTGATGGAGAAAGAGGAATCGGCAGATGTAAAGAAATTGCTGAAATACCCGGAAGAAAGTGCGGGGGGGATAATGACCACCGACTTTCTTGCTTTGAATGAGGATATTAGCGCTGCTCAAGCGATCGAAGCCCTGCGCGAGTATGCTCAAAAAGCCCCTCCTACCTTCTTTATCTATGTAGTAGATAAAGACAATAGGCTAAAAGGTTCTCTTCCAGTGCGTAATCTAATCCTTGTTTCTCCAGAGAAGAAGTTGAAAGAGATTATGGATGAGGAGGTAATCAGTGTTCCTGTGGACTTGGATCAGGAGAAGGTGGCGCAGATAGTAGCAAAGTATAACCTTCCTGTAGTTCCTGTGGTAGATAATGCCGGGAAATTGGTAGGGATAATTACCTCCGATGACATTATTGATGTTATCCGCGAGGAAGCAGAGGAGGATATCTATCATATGGTAGGTTCGGATGAAGAGGAGGAGATGGGGAGTTCTGTGTTCAGGATTGCGCGTGGGCGTTTATTTTGGTTGGTTCTTACCCTCTTTGGAGGGATCTTTGCCTCTACTATCCTGAAGAGTTTTAGAATGACTCTGGAAAGAATAGTTGCTCTGGCTTTTTTTATCCCGGTGATGATGGATATGGCAGGGAATGTAGGAACCCAATCATCTACAGTAGTGGTGCGGAGTTTAGCCACAGGAAATATAGACTTCTCCAAGATTTGGAAGGTTTTGATTAAGGAAGTGAAGATTGCTATGCTTATTGGTATAGTATGTGCATTAGTAGTGGGGACTATGGCTATCTTCTTGGGAGAGAAAGGAGTAAGTCTGGGTATGGTAGTAGGGATCTCGATGTTTACCGCTATTGTTGCTGCTGCTCTTACAGGAACATTAGCCCCTTTTGTTTTCAGATACTTCCGGGTTGATCCTGCTTTTGCTTCCGGTCCCATTGTAACTACAGTAGATGATGTTATCGCTCTGTCTATCTATTTTGCCCTGGCTACTTTTCTGTTTAAGATAGTGGGGTAAAGAACTGTGGCTATTCAGAAAGCAGAGGCAGTGGTGCTTAGAGCAGAGAACTTTCGTGAGCAGAGTTTACTGATTGACCTCTATACCCGTGAGTTTGGTAAAATAAGAGGGCTGGTAAAAGGAAGGAGATTTATTCCTTCTCCTTGCTATACAGAGATCATCTTCTATCCTCAGCGTAGCGGGCTTCATTTTATCAGTGAATACACTCTGAGAAAGAGTTTTGCAGGATTAAACAAAAGTTTGCTCTGTTTAGGGGCAGGTAATTATTTTGCCGAGTTGGTAAACAGACTCACTTTTCCTGAGCATAAGAATGAACAGTTGTTCCATCTACTCCTTTTCAGTTTATGTTTTTTGGTAGGGTTAGAGGAACCCCGAGAGGAACAGATAAAACATCTTATTCTTATCTTTGAAATAAAGACTCTCACTTCCTTGGGGCTTTTTCCTTCTTTAGAAAAGGAAGGGGAGTTAGGAATGAAAGAGAACGAGTTTCTTCCCGGGACATTGTCTTGTTTAAGGTATCTTAAGAGAGAAGGTGTGCAAAAGGGGCTTTTGCTCAAGATAAATGGACAGATGAGAGAACAGATAGAAAAGTTTGTCGGACATCTTTTATCTACTCATTTACCCGAGAAGATGAGATCTCGGGAGTTTCTGGAGCGATGCATAACGAGATGATGGAGAAGATTGTTTCTTTATGTAAACGCCGAGGATTTATCTTTCAAGGAAGTGAGATCTACGGAGGGCTAAGTGGTATTTGGGACTATGGTCCTTTGGGAGTAGAATTAAAGAAGAATATAAAAGAACTTTGGTGGAAAAGCGTGGTTTATCAGAGGACAGATATCTATGGTCTGGATTCGGCTATCTTGATGCATCCCAGGGTTTGGAAGGCTTCCGGACATCTGGAAAACTTTGTAGATGAGTGGGTGGATTGCAAGGGGTGTAAGAAGAGGTTTAAGGTGGAGGAGGTGGAAAGAGAGAGGTGTCCGGAGTGCGGAGGAGAATTGACCTGCTCGCGGCATTTTAATCTGATGTTTAAAACCTCCTCACCGGGAGCGGTAGAGGATGAACAGAATCTTTTTCTTCGTCCCGAAACTGCCCAAGGGATATTTGTTAATTTTGCTAATATTTTAGATACCTTTCATCCTAAACTTCCCTTCGGAATTGCCCAGATTGGCAAGGCTTTTAGGAATGAGATTACCACACGCAACTTTACCTTCCGCACGCGCGAGTTTGAACAGATGGAGATAGAGTATTTTACAAAACCCGAGGATGCAGAGAGGTGGTATGAATATTGGATTAAGGAGAGGCTTGATTGGTATATTAGATGGGGAATAAGGAAGGAAAATCTGCGCGTTCGTACTCATCAGAAAGAGGAACTTGCTCATTATGCGCAAGCCTGTGCAGATATTGAGTATAAGTTTCCTTTTGGCTGGAAGGAATTAGAAGGGATTGCCAATCGTCAGGATTTTGACCTCAGAGAACATAGTAAAGAAAGCGAAGAAGATCTGAGGTATTTTGATGAAAAGAGGAATATTTCCCTCTTCCCTTATATTATTGAACCTTCTGCCGGGGTAGAGCGATCTTTGCTCGCTTTTTTGGTGGACGCCTACCATGAGGAAGAGATAAAGGGAAGGAAAAGAGTGGTTTTGCGCTTACACAAGGCACTTGCTCCGGTGAAAGTGGCTATTTTGCCTTTATTGCGTAATAGAAAAGAGGTAGTGGAGATGGCAAAGAGGGTGAGGGACTTGCTTTTAGGTGATTTTGTGCTCAGATACGACGATACCGCTTCTATTGGTAAACTCTATCGCCGTCAGGATGAGATTGGTACACCTTATTGCATAACCGTGGATGTTCAATCTCTGGAGGATAGAAAGGTTACTGTGCGCGAAAGGGATACAATGCTTCAGGAAAGGGTGTCTATAGATCAGGTAAAAGAATATTTGCAAGAAAGGTTGAAGTGCTAAGTCTTTAATGAGAAAAGAGAATAACTAATGAGAGTCTAAATAAGCAGTAGCAGAAAAAGGAGGTAAGAGCGATGAGCAAGTATGTATATTTCTTCGGTGGAGGTAAAGCAGATGGTAATGCGCAGATGAAGAAGATTCTGGGAGGAAAAGGAGCAAATTTAGCCGAGATGACCAATTTGGGCATTCCTGTTCCTCCCGGCTATACTATCTCTACAGAGGTATGTAATTATTATCAAAAACATCTTTCCTATCCTGAGGGACTGAAGGAGGAGATTGAGCAGAATTTGAGGAGACTTGAGCAGATAAGTGGCAAGAGGTTAGGCGATTCCGAGAATCCTCTTCTTGTTTCCGTGCGCTCCGGAGCAGCAATTTCTATGCCTGGAATGATGGATACCGTTCTTAATCTGGGTTTAAATGATAAGACGGTGCAAGGACTCATCAAGAGCACAGGAAACGAGAGATTTGGGTATGATGCTTACAGGCGTTTTGTGCAGATGTTTGCTGATGTAGTTCTTCAAGTTGAACATAGCAAGTTTGAACATCTCCTGCAAGCGAAGAAGGAGGAGAAAGGCGTGAAGTTTGATACGGAGTTAGATGCCCAAGATCTAAAGGACCTGGTGAGAGAATATAAGACGCTGGTAAAGAAGGAGAAAGGAATTGATTTTCCCGATGATCCATATCAGCAGTTAGAGAAGGCTTATGAAGCAGTGTTTAACTCTTGGAATAACGAACGAGCGATTACCTATCGCAGATTGCATAACATCCCTGATGACTTAGGAACAGCAGTGAATGTTCAGATGATGGTGTTTGGAAATATGGGCAATGATTCCGCTACGGGAGTTGCCTTTACTCGTGATCCTTCCACAGGAGAGAAGCGTTTCTATGGGGAGTATTTGATCAATGCTCAGGGTGAGGATGTAGTAGCGGGAATTAGAACACCTCAGCCTTTGGAGAGGCTAAAAGAGGAAATGCCCGCTGTCTACCGGCAATTGGAGGAGATTTATCAAAAACTGGAAAGACACTATCGTGATATGCAAGATATGGAGTTTACTATTGAGAGAGGAAAACTTTATCTTCTTCAGACCAGAGTGGGGAAACGTACAGTTCAGAGTGCAGTGAAGATAGCTGTGGATATGGTAAATGAAGGTTTGATAGAGAAGGAAGAGGCATTGATGCGTATTCAACCACAGCAGGTAGATCAACTTCTTCATCCAATGCTTGATCCTAAGGAGAAGGTAGAGGTGATTGCTAAAGGTCTTCCTGCTTCCCCAGGAGCAGCAGTAGGTAGGGTGGTATTTACTGCTAAGGATGCTCAGGAAAAAGGGAGGACAGAGAAGGTTATCCTGGTGCGTCTTGAGACTTCTCCCGAGGACATTGGAGGGATGGCGGTAGCCCAGGGGATTCTTACCGCAAGAGGAGGAATGACCTCCCATGCAGCAGTGGTTGCCCGGGGAATGGGCAAATGCTGTGTTGCCGGGTGTGAGAGTATAGTGGTCAATGAAAAGGAGAAATACTTTGCAGTAGGAGAGATAAAGGTAAAGGAGGGAGATTACATCAGTTTGAACGGGAGCACAGGAGAGGTAATTTTAGGAAAAGCGAGATTAGTTCAACCTACATTGAGCAACGAGTTTGCTGTGCTGATGAAATGGGCAGATGAGATAAGAAAATTACAGGTGAGAGCAAATGCCGATACTCCTCAGGATGCTCAGAAAGCCCGAGATTTTGGGGCAGAGGGAATAGGACTTTGTCGCACCGAACATATGTTTTTTGGTAAAGAGCGCATTCCTATTGTGCGTGAGATGATTCTGGCAAAGGATAAGCAGGCACGAGAAAAAGCACTGGGCAAACTCCTTCCTATGCAGAAGCAAGACTTTAAAGAGATATTCAAAGTAATGCAGGGTTTGCCCATCACCATTCGACTCTTAGATCCTCCTTTACATGAGTTTCTTCCTCAGGGGGAAAGAGAGATAGAAGAGACTGCAAAGGAGATAGGTATCCCTAAAAGCGAACTGGAGGAAAAGATAAAGAGTTTGAAGGAGGTGAACCCGATGTTAGGACATCGGGGTTGCCGTCTGGGAATTATCTATCCAGAGATCAGCAAGATGCAAGCAAGAGCAATCTTTGAAGCAGCAGCAGAATTGGTAAAGGAAGGTATTCAGGTAATCCCCGAGATAATGATTCCTCTGGTAAGTGAAGTGAACGAACTCAAGGCTCAGAAAGAGGTTATTGTGAAGATTGCTCAAGAAGTATGTGCTCAAGAGAAGGTAGAAGTAAACTATCTAATAGGGACGATGATAGAAGTTCCCCGCGCTGCTCTTCTTGCCGATGAGATCGCCAAGGAAGCAGAGTTCTTTAGTTTTGGCACCAACGACCTTACTCAAATGACCTTTGGTTTTTCGCGAGACGATGCGGGTAAGTTTCTACCTCTGTATATTGAGAAAGGAGTTTTAGAGCAGGATCCTTTTACTGTTCTTGACCAGAGAGGAGTAGGGCAGTTGGTGAAGATGGGAGTGGAGAAGGGAAGAAAAACAAGAAAAGGGCTCAAGGTAGGTATTTGTGGCGAGCACGGAGGCGAACCTTCTTCTGTGGAGTTCTGCCATCAGGTTGGTTTGAACTATGTAAGTTGTTCTCCTTTCCGCGTGCCTATTGCCCGTTTAGCCGCAGCACAGGCGGTGGTAAAGAGCAGAAAGTAGCCCAGGGCTCAAGATAAAGATGTGCGCTAAAGACGCTTTAGAGGCGTATATTTCCGAGGTGCACAAAATTCCTCTTCTGACGCGCAAAGAGGAAGAGATGCTTATCAAACAAGCGCAGAGAGGAGATAGGAAGGCACGTGAGAGAGTGATCCAGGCAAATCTGCGTTTGGTGATAAAGATTGCCAAGAGATATTTTCACCTTGGTATTCCTCCTTTAGATATAATTGAAGAGGGAAATATCGGGTTGATGAAGGCACTGGAGAAGTATCAGCCTAAACGCAGATACCGCTTTGCTACCTATGCCTCCTGGTGGATAAGGCAGGCAATTGTAAGGGCAATAAGCAACCAAGTGCGTTTAATTCGCATTCCGGTCTATCAAACAGAGGAACTTGCCAGATACAGGAAAGTAAGCGAAGAACTCCTTCAGGAACTTCAGAGATATCCT
>QNCL01000031.1 GCA_003645805.1 Candidatus Omnitrophota bacterium | reverse complement strand
TGGGATTATCAGCGCCCTTCAGGAGGTAAGCATTCTTTCCCCAGAACAAATAGCCCAGATTAACGCTCTTCTCTCTCAAGGTCTGCTCACAGTGAAATCCAGGAATCTGGAAATGGATATTGGCACAGAGGTAGATGGTAAGTTTATCAGAAACTTTCACATAGTTCTGAAGGTAGAGGGAGAGGAGATGCGGATAGTGAGATGGGAGGAGAGGTAGATGGTTATTTGCTATATAGGTCTTGGTTCAAACTTAGGAGAAAGGGAGGGGAATATTAAACAGGCTCTCTATCTTTTGAAGGAGAGCAGGAAAATAGAGATAGAGAAGATTTCCTCCATAATAGAGACCGAACCAGTGCTTCCTCCCCACGCACCTGCTCAAGGGAGGTTTCTGAATGCAGTGGTAAGGATAAAAACAGACCTTTCTCCAGAGGAACTGCTTTCTTTGCTTAAAGAGATTGAAAGAAGAATGGGGCGTCAACCTGCACCTCGCTTTAGCCCACGGATTATAGACTTGGATATTCTTCTGTATGGAGACAGAAAGATTAGGAAAAAGACTCTGGAGATTCCTCATCCCCAGATTGAGGAGAGAAGTTTTATAAAGAGACTTCTGAAAGAGGTGGAGGAATGAAGGTTATCCGAAGTGTTAAGGAAATGTGCGCTTATGCTCAGGTTAAAAGAAGAGAAGGAAAGAAGATTGGTTTTGTTCCCACAATGGGTGCCCTGCATTCAGGGCATCTGAGTTTGATAAATAAGGCAAGGAAAGAGAGCGATGTAGTGGTGATTAGTATCTTTGTTAACCCCATTCAGTTTGGTCCAAAGGAGGATTTTAGACGATATCCACGCAACTTTTCCGAGGATAGGAGGATAGCAGAGAAAGCAGGGGTAGATGTCCTTTTCTTTCCCTCTACTCAAGGTATCTACCCTCAAGGTTATTGCACCTATATACGCGTAGAAGGGTTGAGCAATAAACTCTGCGGGGCATTTCGCCCTACTCATTTTCAAGGGGTGGCAACGGTGGTTGCTAAACTCTTTAATATTGTCCAGCCCGATATTGCTTATTTTGGACAGAAGGACTTTCAGCAGGTAGTGATTATAAAAAGGATGGTGGAGGACCTGAATATCCCGGTAAAGATAAAGAGTTTACCCATTGTGCGTGAGAAAGACGGTTTAGCGATGTCCTCCCGCAATAGATATCTAAATAAACAAGAGAGAGAGAAAGCAAGGATATTGTTTCAATCTTTGCAGTTAGCAAGGAGGTTGGTTGAAGGAGGGGAGAGGAGGGCGGAAGCTGTGGCGAGGCAGATGAAAAGAGTGATTAGAGAAAGGGTGCCGGAGGCAAGGATAGATTATGTTTCTATTGTTGATCCCAAGAGTTTAGAGGAGGTTTCAAAGATAAAAAAGAAGGTTTTGGTTGCTGTAGCGCTCTGGATTGGCAAAGCAAGGTTGATTGATAATATGCTGATAAAGGTATAGTTTTATTAAAAGCAAAAGAGAGCAATGAAGAAAATCGGAATTATTGGGTGTGGAGCAATTGGTTCAGAATTGGCAAGGAGGATAGTGAGAGAGTTTAGAAAGAGGGCGGAGTTAGTGGCTCTTTGCGATCTGGACAAAGAGAAGGCAAGGAGGTTATGCGAGGAGATAGGGATCTGCGTGCCTATCTGTTCCATAGAGGAGACAATCAAAAGAGGAGACCTGATAATTGAGAGTGCTTCTGCCCAGGTGTCTGCGAAGATAGCCAGGAGGTGTTTAGAGGAAAGGAAAGAGGTAATGGTGATGAGTTCAGGAGGGTTGATAGGCAGGGAGGAGATTTTAAAATTAGCCGAGCAGAGGAGAAAGTGTTTGTATATCCCTTCAGGAGCCCTGGCGGGCATAGATGGAGCAAAAGCAATAGGTTTGGGAAGGATTTACTCTGTGAGTTTAATTACTCGCAAGCCTATAAAAGGATTAGAGGGAGCACCTTATATTGCGCAAAACAAGATAGACTTGAGCAAGATACAAGGTGAGCAGACCATCTTTGAGGGAGGGATAGAGGAGGCAGAGAAGGCTTTTCCTCGCAACATAAATATTGCTGCTACCCTGAGTTTAGCCCTTACTTGCAAACAGATAACTGTAAAGATTATCACCTCTCCTGATTTCAAGACCAACTCCCATCAACTTATTATAAGGGGAGAATGCGGAGAGTTAAAAGTAGAAGCAGACAATCTCCCTTCTTCCTCCAATCCCAGAACAAGTTATTTAGCCATCCTCTCAGCCATCGCTACCCTTGAAGATATCCTTGGCTATGTAAGGATAGGAACATAATTAGATTGTCGAGATGCTGGCAAGATTATTCTCGGGAGCATTGACAGGGTTTAATGCCTATTTGGTGGAAATAGAGGTGGATATCGGGCGTGGACTGCCCAATGTTTCTATCGTAGGTCTCCCAGATACGGCAGTAAAGGAGAGTAAGGATAGAGTAAGAACAGCGATCAAGAACGCAGGGTTTAACTATCCTGCAGGGCGAGTTACTATCAACTTGGCTCCTGCAGATATAAAGAAAGAAGGCCCCAGGTTTGACCTTCCTATAGCCTTAGGAATCCTTTCGGCGCAAGGGATAGTGAACCCTCGGAGTTTACAGGAGTATATTGTTATAGGTGAACTAAACCTTAATGCAGAGATTAAGCCGGTCAGAGGGGTGCTTCCTATCGTTGTAGATATGAAGAAGATAGGGAAGAGGAAGATTATCCTTCCTTTTGCTAATCGTGCAGAGGCAGGGATTATTAAGGAAGTAGAAGCCTATCCTTTTCATACCCTTAATGAGGTTGTGCATTTCTTAAACGGAAACTTTGCTTGTGAACCATATAGGCTGGATATAGAGGAGATATTTGAGAGGGAGTCGCAATATGAACTTGATTTTTCGGAAGTGAAAGGACAGAGAGGGGTGAAAAGAGCGTTGGAGGTGGCTCTTGCAGGTGCGCATAATCTTTTGATGCTTGGTCCCCCGGGAAGCGGAAAGACGATGTTAGCCAAGCGTCTTCCTACTATTGCTCCTCAGTTGAGTTTAGAGGAGGCTCTGGAGACCACAAAGATTTACAGCATAATGGGGCTTCTTAGTCCCGAGAAACCTCTGATTGCTACGCGCCCTTTTCGCGCTCCCCATCACACCATCTCTGATGCCGGTCTTATTGGTGGAGGTTCTACCTTAAAACCTGGAGAGATAAGTTTAGCCCATAATGGTATCCTTTTTTTAGATGAACTTCCTGAGTTTCATCGGGATGTGCTTGAGGCTTTGCGTCAACCTCTGGAGGAAGGCAAAGTGGTTGTCTCGCGAGCAAGCGGAACAGTTTCCTACCCCGCAAGTTTTATGCTCATAGCGGCAATGAATCCCTGTCCTTGTGGTTATTATGGGAGCAGTAGAAAGCAATGCCGTTGTTCTCTTTATCAAATTCAGAGATACCGACAGAAGATTTCAGGTCCTCTACTGGATAGAATCGATATCCATATTGAGGTGCCCGCGATAGAGTATAAGCAGATAACCTCCTCCTTTCCTGAGGAAGAGTCAAAGGAGATAAGGAAACGGATCGTTTCGGCACGCGAGAGGCAGAGGAAGAGGTTTTCTGGGAGCAGAATCAACTACAATGCGCAGATGAGTGTGCGACAGATTAAAAAGTATTGTACCCTTGACCAGGAGTGCGCACAGGTAGTGCGCACAGCAATAGAGGAACTACATTTAAGTGCAAGGGCTTATCACAAGGTGATAAAGGTGGCACGCACTATCGCTGATCTTTCTGCAGAGGAGAAGATAAAGAAGGAGCACCTTTTAGAGGCTATTCAGTATCGCTGTCTGGATTAGAGAAAGGGAGGGTAGAGATCTCTATCTCTTCTATTCTATTTTCCCGGCAGATGTCCCAGATGTTTATCAGGTTCTCTAAACTTGTATGTTTATCTGCTTGAATGAGCACACTCTTTCTCTCTTTCATATTCCTTAAAATCTGAGTTAACTCTCTACAGGTAATCTTCCTTCTTTTTGCCTGGAAGGAACGAGAAAGATATATGTCTCCTTTTCTATCCAAAGTAATTATCAACCTCCTTCCCTCTGTTCTTTGAGCGGTTTTGCTATAAGGTATTTCTATCTTAATTCCATAAGGAAGGATAAACTTAGAGGTGAGCATAAAGAAGATGAGCAGAAGAAAAACTACATCTATCAATGGAGCAAGTTCTAATTTTCCAATTTCTATCTTGTATTGGGATCTAAAACGCATAATCTCAGCAACTTTTCCTCCTTGGTTAAGAGAAGAGTTCCTTCTCCGAGAGCACATTTAGAAAACTATTTACTGCTTTCTCCATCTGGAGAAGGAAGTTATTTACGCGCATAGTTAAATAGTTATAGGCAACATAAGTAGGAATAGCAACACTCAAACCTAAAGCGGTGGTAAGCAGAGCAGCCCAAATGCCTTGGGCTAAATCTGCAGGGTTTACCACATACCCTCCTTGTTGAATTACTTGAAAGGTATTTATCATTCCTACTACTGTGCCCAGTAAACCCAGGAGAGGAGAGATGTGGGCAATAGTAGCCAATGCTCCCAAGCCTTTTTCCAGAGGAAGGATTTCTTCCCTTCCCGCTTCCTTTATCGCCTCTTTTATCTCTTCCTTTCCTTCTTTTATCTTTAGGATGCCCGCTTTGAGGATATTAGCCAAAGGTTTCTCTGTTTGTTCACAGGTATTAATCGCTTCTTCTATTTGGCTTCGGCGAACCATGCTGCTTATTCTGCTCAAAAACTCATCGCTGTCAATCTTTATACGATAGAGATATATTAACCTTTCAATTATGATCATCAAAGAGAGTATAGAAAGAGAGATGATCACCCAACCAATCGGTCCAGATTTCTGTAAGAGAGAGAGGATTTCCATAGTCCAGTTCCTTAAAACTTCTCCTTGACAGTTTTTAGTTTACAGGATAAAATAACACAAGTCAAGGGAAATGAGGATGAACAAGGATAGGAGGCAGGTTAAAACGCAGAATGTTGCTTATTTGATAGGGGTAGTGTTTACAGAGATTGCGCATAATCGCCTATTTGGAGTTGTCTTTCTCTCCTGGTTTATTGCCCAGAGTATTAAGATAACCACAAATATTATCAAGAGAAAACAGAGGTTTAATTTTAAGTGGTTTGCTAATCCCGGAGGAATGCCCAGTGCGCACAGTGCTACTGTAGGAGCATTGGCAACAGGGATAGGAATTAACTGGGGGTTTGATTCCGATATATTTGCTTTTGTTCTGCTTTTTAGTTTGATTACTATCTTCAATGCTGCGGTATTCAGGCGTAATGTAGGGAAGCAAGCAGAGATTCTTAACAGACTAATAGAAGATATATACGCAAAAAGAGGGTTGAGAAAAGAGAAGTTAAAAGAATTGTTAGGACATACTCCTTTGGAGGTAATCGCAGGGTTAGGGTTAGGAATTGCTGTTGCCCTTTTGTTTATGGGCATTTGAGATAAGTAAAACTTGGGAATGAAAAAGAGATTTATCAAGGGGTGAGAGATGCGCAGGATCGGTTTTATCTTTTTGCTGGTGATTGCTGGTATAATTGTGGTTTGGGGAGCAAGAGATTTGGGGCGGAAAAGAGAGACTTATCCTGTCTCCAAGAGTGAAGAGAAGCAAACGGAGCAGGTAGAAGAGAAAAAGAAGATAGAGAAGGAAGCAGAGATTTTGTTTAAGAAAGCAGAGGAGTATTTCCAGAAAGGGCAGTGGAAGGAAGCAGGCGCGAGTTATAAGAAGATACTTGCAGATTGGCCAGAGAGCCCGATAGCCAGGAAGGCAGAGGAAAGATTGGGAGAGGTTAATCTGAAACTTCTTTTCTCTCCTTCCTATACCGAAGGAAGCAAGATTTATGAGGTAAAATCAGGAGATAGCCTCTTTTCCATTGCCAAGAAGTTTGGCGTAACTGTAGATTTGATTAAAAGAAGCAATGCATTAGAGAGTGATTCTATCTATCCGGGGCAAAGGTTGAAGATTCCCACGCTCAAATTCAGCATATTGATTGATAAGTCTGATAATACCCTTATCTTAGAAGGGGATGGTAAAATGATAAAGAAATATTCTGTATCTACAGGAAAAAATAATTCTACTCCTGTGGGAGAGTTTAAGATTGTAAGTAAACTGGTTAATCCAGTCTGGTATTACCAAGGGAAGGCAATCCCTCCGGGAGATTCCAGAAATGTACTGGGTTCAAGATGGTTAGGGCTTTCTATAAAAGGGTGTGGTATTCATGGCACTACTGATCCAGACACTGTGGGGAAGCAGATTACTCGAGGTTGTATTCGAATGCTCAATAAAGATGTGGAAGAACTCTACGCTATTGTTCCTATAGGGACAAGGGTGGTCATTCAGGATTAGAGAGTGCTTGAAGAATTTACAAGGAGCGAGCCTAAAGCAAGCCTTCCAGCGAGAGAGGTTTTTAGACTTTTCTTTAACACTACGGGGATTATGCTCGGAAGTTTGGGATGTCTCTTCCTTGTGTATGGATAAACATCTTTTTTATCACAGGGATTATTTTCGGCAGGTATCTTCATCCTACACCCTTCTTTCTCCTCTGGATAGCCACATTCATCTTTCCGCTTTTTCTTTTGAGAAGAAAAAGAAGGCTTTTGGTGTTAAGCATAATTGCTTTATGGGGAGCGTTTCTAAGCCAGAAGTCTTCATTCTATTCCAGTAGGGATATCGCCAGCCTTTCCCCTGCTTTTAGACTCTGGGTGATAGGAAGGATAGTAAAGCCACCCATAAATAGTTCCCTCAGGAAGAGATCAGATCTGATTTTACAAGTAGAGAAGGTTAAGCAAGAGGAAAGAGGAGAATGGAGAGAGGATGTAAAGGGGCTGGTGAAGGTAAATGTTTACAATCCTCCTGTAGATTATCATTATGGAGAGAAACTGCTCTTGTATGGAAGGTTGCACTTTCCTCATAGGTTTGGGAGGTTTGATTACAAGAGATACCTCTGGGCAAAGGGGATCTACTCTCTTCTTTCTGTACAGGGAAAGAATGTAAGGGTTCTGGAAAAGGAAAAAACAGGGCTTTGTTTACTGTATCAGTTTAGAGAAAAGTGGACAGAGGCAATAGAGAAGTATCTATCCCTCGGGCAGAAAAGAATATCGGGCAAGGATTTAAGTAAGATGGAAGAGGGGAGGAAAGAGTTGTTGAAGGCGCTTCTGATAGGAGAGAGAGCCAACCTTCCTTCCTCTCTGCGGAAGGTTTTTATAAACACAGGGACTATGCATATCCTCTCTATAAGTGGTCTACATATTGGGATAGTAGCAGGTATCCTTCTGTTTCTTTTTAAATTCCTGCGTCTACCCTATAAGATTACCTACTTTATCACCCCTATCTTTATAGGTGTATATGTGCTAATCTCAGGAGCGAGGGTGCCCGCAATAAGAGCGGCAATCTTAGCTGCTATTATCCTCTGGGGAAGGATTCTCAATTACCCTACCTCCTTCTATAACTCCCTAAGTTTTGCTTCTTTTGTTATCCTGCTAAATAGCCCCTTGTCTCTGTTTGAACCTGGATTTCAATTTTCTTTCTTATGTGTTTTCTTCATCCTCTATCTTTCCCCAAAAATAAAGAGATCTCTTCAGAGGCTTCTTTCTTGCCCAGATATGTTAAGAGGTGCTTTTTTAAGGAAACCCTTCTCTTTTTTTATCTCTTCCCTTGCTGTTTCTCTGTCTGCATGGTCGGGAGTTCTTCCTCTGGTTAGTTATTATTTTCAGCGCATTGTGCCTATAACAGTAATAGCAAATCTGATAGTTGTCCCTTTGCTTTTTCTGATTGTTGCCTCTGGCTTCCTTCTTCTCTTCTTTTCCTTTTTCTCTTTCTTTGCCCTTTTGTTTGCATTAATAGAGATAATCTTGCTTACCGCACTCATTAAAACCCTTACCTTCCTTTCCTCTCTTCCCTTTGCTCATTTCTATCTTTCCCTTACTTTGTTTGGAGTATTTGTCTATTATCTGTGTCTTCTTCTGATTAGCGAAGGACTAAAGGGATTGAAGGAGAAAGGAAGGGTTTGTTTAGAAGAATTGGGGTTGGGATGCGCAAAACCTTTAGGAGTTTAATCATAGGCTTTTTGCTTTTTTTCCTTCTCTGTATAGGTGGAGGTGTTTTTTATCTAAAACTGAATACCACTGCTTTCCTGAATATGCTCTTGAAGAAAATCTCTCCTCAGGTAAGGATAGGGAAAGCGGAGATCAGTTATCCTTTTCATCTGAAACTTTCTCAGGTTCATTTAGAAGAAATAGGATGGGTAGAGAAGGCGGAGATATCCTTAAACCTCTTTGCTTTGTTGACCAGGACTATTTTTATAGAGAAGATTATTATAGACAACCCCCATCTTATCCTTGTGCGCGAGAGGAACGGAGAGTTGTATATTGGCTCTTTCAGAAAGGCAGGAAAGAGGGAAGAGGGGAAGAAAAGACGGGTGCGGATTATAGTTGCCTCTGCGCAGATAAGAAAGGGAGAGGTGGAGTTCAGGGATAATTTTCAGGGAAGAGATTTTAGGATGAAGGTAAAGGATATCTATCTATCTGTCGGCAATCTCGCTTTTCCTTTCTCTGAGAAGATAAATTTTGCAGGGAGTTGTCGGATAGTGATGAATAAAGGCGAAGGGGAGGTCTGTGCAGAAGGATGGTTGGATTTGATGCATAAGGCAATGGAGGGAAGGATAGAGATTAAAAAAGGTAATATCCTCTATTTCAATCCCTACCTTCCTTTCTTAGCAAAGATATTCACCTCGGGCAGATTTAATGCCTTGATTAAGTTAAAAGGGGTAGAGGATAAACTCAGGATTTCTTGCCATCTAACCCTTTTAGATGTCTCTTTAAAGAGAAAAGATACAGAAAATATACCCATCTTAGGAGGGTTGATAAGCAGCGTTCAGGAGTTAGGGAAGAGGGCTTTGAGTTTGAAGTTTACTCTTAACACCCGTTTATCCGCTCCCCAGATTGATAAGATGACGATAAAGAAAGCCTTAGTGAAGGCAATCAGCCAGAACCTTGCCGCCTTTTCCATTGAGGCGGTAGAAAAGCAAGTAGAGATCGAGGCGAAGGAGATAGGCTCGGATATGCAGATTATTAAAAAAACGCTTGAAGGGTTAAAGGAGATCTGGAGGTAAAAGATGCCCAAAGATA
>QNCL01000030.1 GCA_003645805.1 Candidatus Omnitrophota bacterium | reverse complement strand
GGCAAAAGGGGGAGAGTTGAGAAAGGCAATCTTAGAAATACTGCAAAGTTTTTAAGAATCATGGCTACTGATAATAAACAATTTACCTTAAAAAAATTTTTTGCGTGCGTCCTAAAAGAAAAATAGAAATTTTTGCAGACTTTGCTTGCCCCGCGTCAGCACGCCGGAGGCACGATCGCCTTCCATCAGTCAAGAATTTTTGATAAAATAAGTTCGAGCAGAGTTGCATAACCACACCCAAAGAATATACACGCACAATGAACTATCGCCAGGCTCTCGCTTATCTTGCCTCTCTTTCTGATTATGAGCAGGACAGAGGAAAGTGCAGGTTTGAATTAAAAAAGATAGATAGAGTCTTAAGGAGATTAGGAAATCCACAAAAGAGGTTTTCTGCTCTCCATATTGCAGGCACGAATGCAAAAGGAAGTATAGGTAACGCACTTTATACAATCTTGAAGGAGGGAGGATATAGAGTCGGTTTTTTTTCTTCCCCCCATCTGTTTTCTATTCGGGAGAGAATTCGGGGTTCCTGGCTCAGTTCTTCAGGTCTTTTCTCCGATGCTATCTCGCCGAAAGAGTTTGCTCAGGTAATCACAGAGATTGCTCATTTGCGGGAAAGTAGAGAATTGACTTTTTTTGAGACTCTTACCGCTTCTACTTTTTTTTATTTTTCTCAGAAGAAGGTGGAGTTGGCAATTATAGAAGCAGGGTTAGGAGGAAGGTTGGATGCTACCAATCTTCTTCATCCTCTTGCTTGCGTAATCACTCCTATTGGCTGGGACCATAGAGAGGAGTTAGGAGGGAGTTTAGAGAAGATTGCTTATGAGAAGGCAGGAATAATAAAAAGAGGGGTAGAGGTTATCTGTGCAGAACAGAAGGAGGAGGTGAGAAAGGTAATCGAGGACAGATGTGTACAGATGAAAGCAAAGTTGTTTTTCCCCTCTCCCCTTTCTGCAGGGCTAAAGCACTGGACAAAACTTCCCCCAATTTTGTATAATAATCTTTGTTTAATAACTGCGGTCTTGAAAAGGATAAAACCCCGATTTCCTCTTCAGGATGAGGAGATAAGAAGAGGTTTAGAGAAGGCATACTGGCCAGGAAGACTGGAGCAAATCAG
This sequence comes from Candidatus Omnitrophota bacterium, assembly GCA_003645805.1. GTDB lineage: Bacteria > Omnitrophota > 4484-213 > 4484-213 > 4484-213 > B17-G2. The sequence continues at coordinate 8,066 of QNCL01000030.1, read as the reverse complement.
GATAGAGAAAGGAGGAAAGGACTATTTTCTGTTGCTTGATGGGGGGCATAATCCTCAGGCAATGGAGTTCTTGAGCAAGTTCATCCAGGAGCGGTTTAGATCTAAGCAAATCATTTTAATCTTCTCTGCTTGCAGAGACAAAGAGATAGAGGAAATGAGCAAGATTATCTTTCCTTTTTGTGAAAGGATAATCTTTACCCGTTTCAGAAATAGACGCGCTGAGACAATAAGAGGACTAAGGAGGAGAACAGGGTATAAAGGGCTTTTCGCTCCGAATGTGAAGAAGGCTTTGCAAACCGCTTTAGAGGAAGATAGTTTCCTTGAACCGTTGGTTTTGATTACTGGTTCACTTTACTTGATAAAGGAAGCAATTATTGCTTTAAGAGGATTTGGAAGAGGGCATTGAGTAAGCCCGCAAGAAACTTTGTTTCCCTCAAAGATTTTTCCTTCTGTAGTAGATTTGAGATGGGAGGTTCATCAAGGGTATCTGATACCATCGTGGCTATCTCCACCCCTCTGGGAGAGGGAGGGATTGGGATTGTGCGCATAAGCGGAGGAAAGGCTTTTTCTATTGCCGAGAAGATTTTTTTGTCTCCAAGAGGAAAAAAGCCTTCGGAGTTTGAAAGTCATAAGTTATATTATGGGTATATCATAGATAAGCAAGGGGAGATAATAGATGAGGTGCTTCTGGTGAAAATGTCTGCGAGGTTTAGTTATACCCGTGAGGATGTGGTGGAGATTAACTGCCATAGTGGGTTTGCTGTTCTGCGGAGGATAGTGGAGAGGGTGATAGAAAACGGAGCGCGTTTGGCTGAACCCGGAGAGTTTACCAAAAGGGCTTTTTTGAATGGACGGCTTGATCTCTCCCAGGCAGAGGCAGTGTTGGGGGTGATTCAAGCAAAGACAGAAGCGAGTCTGCGCGCAGCAATAGAACAACTCGAGGGGCATCTTTCAAGAAAAATAAAGGAGATATGCAGGAGGTTGACAGAAGTAAGGGTAGAGATAGAGGCAGGGATCGACTTTGCTGAAGAGGACATTTCTCCGATGGAAGATAAACGGATTTTGGAGGAGATAGAGCAGGTAGAAAAAGAGATTAAATTTCTTCTGGAGGGAGCAGAGGAAGGGATTCTTTTAAGAAGAGGAGTGTTAACCGCTATCTGTGGAAAGCCAAATGTAGGGAAATCCAGCATCTTTAACCTTCTTTTGAAAAAAGACCGTGCCATTGTTAGCCCTTTTCCTGGAACAACCCGTGATACAATAGAGGAAACAATAGAACTGAAAGGTTTTCCTTTTACTCTGATAGATACTGCGGGAATAAGAGAAAGTGAAGAGAGAGTGGAAAGAGAAGGGGTTCTGCGCACTCAGGATTCTTTAAGGAAAGCCGATTTAGTTCTGTTTGTGGTAGATGGTTCTGTAGAGATAGATAGGGAAGATAGAGAGATTGGAAGGAGTTTGAAGCAGAGAAGGGTGATAATAGTCATTAATAAAATAGACCTCCCTCAGAAGGTTTCTCCAGAGAAGATTTCTCAAGAGTTAGAATTAAATGCACAGATAGTAGAAATTTCAGCCAAGAAGGAGGTGAATATCAAGGCTTTAGAGGAAACCCTTGTCCACTCTATCTGGCACAGAGGAGTGGGAGATAGTATGCGCGCCCAAGCCCTGATTTCTTCTCTTCGGCAGAAGGAAAGTCTGCTGAAGGCAAAGCAGGCTATAGAGGAGTTTAAAAAAGGGTTAAAGAAAGGGATAGGCAAGGAATTTCTAAGTGTAGATATAAAGGAAGCAATAGATTGTTTAGGAGAAATTAGTGGAGAAACAGTAAGCGAGGATGTTTTAGAGAGAATCTTTAGTAAATTTTGTATAGGGAAATAGAGAGATGGACGCAAAAAAGATTGAAGAAGCGGTTCGAATGTTTCTGGAAGGGATTGGCGAAGATCCAAGACGAGAAGGGCTTAAAGAAACTCCTTATCGAGTTGTGCGTATGTGCAAAGAGATCTTTGCCGGATATGAGAAAGAAGCACAAGGAGAACTGCAGAGGGTATTCTGCGAGAGTTATGATGAGATAATCTTGCTCAAGAATATTCCTTTCTATAGTATATGCGAACACCACTTACTTCCTTTTGTGGGAAAGGCTCATATTGCTTATATCCCTGCAGATAACAAGGTGGTAGGGTTAAGCAAGATAACCCGTAGCCTCTCTCTCCTTTCTCAGCGTCTACAGATTCAGGAAAGACTGACCAATCAGATAGCCGATCTGATTGCGAGAAGACTGCAGCCTAAAGGGGTATTGGTGGTGATCGAGGCAGAACATCTATGTATGATAATCCGAGGGGTTAAGAAGCCAGGGACATTAGTAGTTACAAGTGCCCTGCGTGGAGCGTTTAAGAAGGATGAGAGAACACGACAAGAAGCCCTTTCTTTGCTAAAGGGATAGATTAGGAGAAGGTATAGATAAGTAAGAATCTATGCTTTCTTTCAAAAGTTTCTTTAACTCTTAGTTAAGATTGATTTTAAGGAGGTAGAAGGTTATGCAAGAGAAGAGAAAAAAGATAGTGGAGAGAACAATAAAAGAGTTCTTGACGGAGTTGGGCGCAAAAAAGCCTGCGCCGGGCGGAGGAAGTGCAATAGCTTTGACCGCCGCTATAGGAGCAAGCCTTTTGCAAATGGTGAGCAACTTCAGTTTGAAGAACTTAGATGCCCAGAGCAAGAAGGAGATGCGTGAAGTTTTAGAAGAGATCAGAGAGATCAAGAGACAACTAATAAACTATATAGATAAGGATGCAAAGGCAGTTTCCCGCTTCTTTCACAAGCCCAATCTCTTTTCCCAAAAAAGAAGAGCGCAGGAGATGATGCACAAGATTCCTGAAGAGGTCTTTAAGCACTGTGAGCAAGCACTCAAGTTGATTCCTTTTTTAGCAAAAAAAGGGAATAAGAACTTAAGCGGAGATTTAAGGATTGCTCGCCTTCTCCTTCAGATAGGAGCAAAAGGAGCAAAGGAGTTAATGGTAAGATGATTCTGTCTTGCCAGTTCATCGCTAATAGAATAAAAGAGGAAGTTAAAGAGAGGCTCAGAAAGATAGAGACAGGAGTTCCCCATTTAGTAAGCATCCGAGTGGGAGAGCATAAGGATGCAGAGGTCTATACCAAGGTGCAAAGGAAGTTATGCAAAGAGATAGGGATAGAGTATTCTCTGAAGCAATTTAAAGATAGTGTTTGCGAGGATGAGTTATTGTCCTTTATTAGGCATCTAAACAAAGACAGAAGGGTTAACGGAATAATCGTTCATCTCCCCTTACCTGAACATATCCGTAAGCAAAAGGTTTTCTCCAGTATAGAGGTAGAGAAGGATGTGGAAGGAATGCATACCTGCAGCGATATTCTTCCTTGCACCCCTTTAGCCATTATGGAGATATTAAAGTATACCAAGGTAAAACTAAAAGGAAGGGAGGTGGTTGTAGTAGGCTCTGGAGATTGTGTGGGAAAACCCCTCTTTCCCCTTCTTCTGGAGAGGATGCCCACACTTACCGTATGCAATATCGCTACCCATCACCTTAGCCTTCACACGCAACGCGCAGATATCCTGATTGTAGGGATTGGAGAACCGAATTTCATCCAGCCAGAGATGGTCAAAAAAGGGGCAGTGGTCATAGATGCAGGGATTAATTACCTTAACGGAAGAATTGTGGGAGATGTGGATAGAAGGGTGGAGAATAAAGCAAAATTTCTTACTCCTGTTCCAGGGGGTGTAGGTGTGGTTACTTCTGCAATCTTAATGAGGAATACCCTGAAATGTTTTCTAAAACAGATGAGAGGGAGAAGAGATGGTTAGAAGATTAAAATGGAAGGCTGTTTTAGTGGTGTTGATTACTGCTTTGGCTATTCATCTTGGTCTGCCTTTGAAGGAAAAGATAAACTTGGGTCTGGATCTGCAAGGGGGAATGCATTTGATCCTTCGGGTGGATACCTCCTCTCTTTCTCCTCAGGAGAAAAAAGGGGTGATGGAGAGGGCACTGGCAATTGTGCGCAACCGTGTAGATCAGTTTGGTGTATCTGAGCCCTCTATCCAGATCCAGGGTAAAGACAGAATTGTTGTTCAACTTCCAGGAGTAACAGAGCGAGAAAGAGCGATAGATCTGTTAGGAAAGACAGCCCTTCTGGAATTTAAGTTAGTAGAGAGCGATAAAGAGAAATTACGCTCTGCTTTAGAAGGGAATATACCCGAAGGTTATGAACTGAAGGAGTTGTTCTTTTCTCGAAGAGAGAAAGAAGAACGAAGAGAGTTTCTCCTCTTGCACAAAACCCCTTGTTTAACCGGGAAGTATCTGATAGACGCAAATATGCGTTTTGACCCAGAGCATTTTAATCAACCTGTGGTAGCCTTGCGATTTAACCGCGAAGGAGCAAAGAAGTTTGCCCAGATTAGTTCAAAGAATGTGGGAAAGAGATTAGCCATTGTTTTGGATGGAGAGGTTCAATCTGCTCCTGTAATCCGTGAGCCTATTCTTAATGGAGAAGCAATAATTAGTGGAGACTTCACCCAGACAGAAGCAAGTGATTTAGCAATCATCCTGCGCGCAGGCGCTCTTCCTGCTCCTATTCGTATTGAAGAAGAGCGGACTGTAGGACCAAGTTTAGGAAAGGATTCTATTCAGCGAGGGATAAGATCAGCGATATGGGGAGGGATGGCAGTGGTTTTGTTTATGGCCATCTACTACCTACTGGCAGGAATGATTGCTGATCTTGCGCTTTGTCTCAATCTTATTCTCATTTTAGGTGCACTTGCTTACTTTAAGGCTACTCTCACCCTGCCAGGGATTGCGGGAATTATCCTGACTATCGGGATGGCAATAGATGCCAATGTACTCATCTTTGAGCGAATTCGTGAAGAGATAAAAAACGGAAGGAGTTTACGCAATGCTATCTCTGCCGGGTACAAACGCGCCTTTCTCACTATTGTAGATGCCAACCTTACTACCTTAATTACTGCTCTCATCCTTTTTAGATTTGGAAGTGGTCCGGTAAAGGGATTTGCAGTAACCTTAAGTATTGGGATTATCGCCTCAATGTTTACCGCTCTCTTCTGTACCCGCCTTATCTTTGACTTCCTTTCCTTGTTCAAAGGATTTCAGTCCTTACCGATGCTTCAGATGATAAGAGAAAGCAAGATTGACTTTGTGAAAAAGAGAAGGGTTGCTTATTTCTTTTCTGCCTGTCTACTTGTATTAGGAATGGGTTCTTTTATTTTTAAAGGTGAGCGGAATTTCGGGATAGATTTTAGAGGTGGCTCTTTACAACAGTTTAAGTTTATCAAGGCGGTGCCTCTTGAGAAGGTGCGTAGTTCTTTAGCAAAGGCAGGGCTAACTCCTCAAACTCAGCAATTCGGAAGCGAAAAAGAGATTCTAATAAAGTCTGATTACAATGTCTCCGGACAAATAGAGAAATGTTTGAAGGAGGAGTTTAAGGATGCTCATCCTCAGAGGGTGAGGATAGAGAGAGTGGGTCCAGCAGTGGGGAGAGATTTCAAGAGGCGAGCCATTCTTTCTCTTCTTCTTTCAATGATTGCCGTGTGCATATATATCTCTTACCGCTTTGAGTTCAGATTTGCTATCGCCGCTATCATTGCTTTATTCCATGATGTTTTGATTACTAGTGGACTTTTGAGTTTAACCAACCGGGAGATTTCTCTTTCTATCATTGCTGCCCTGCTCACCATTGTAGGTTATTCCTTAAACGATACCATTGTGGTTTTTGACCGCATCCGAGAGGAGCGGAAAATAATGAAAAGAAAGAGTTTGCCAGAGATAGTAAATCTCTCTATTAATCAAACCCTATCCCGCACCCTTCTCACCTCTTTGACCACCTTCATTGTTGTTCTCTCTCTATATATCTTTGGAGGACAAGTAATCAATGACTTTGCTTTTACCCTTTTGGTAGGAATTATTGTAGGGACTTACTCTTCTATCTTTGTCGCCTGTCCAATCCTGATAGAGGGGAGACATTAGTAGAGGAAAAACAAGAGGGAGATTGGAAGAATATGCTAAGAAGATGGGTGTTTTTTCCCGAGAATAAAAATCTGCAGAGAGAACTTTCTAAAGCCCTGAATATCTCCCCTCTTACTGCTCAAGTTCTAATCAATCGAAAGATACTCTCACCCGAGCAAGCCCATATTTTCTACAACTCTGACCTTTCTACCCTTCCCAGCCCTTTTCTTCTTAAAGGGATGAAGGAAGCGGTAGAGAGAATAAGAAGGGCAATAAGAATTAAGGAAAGAATAATGGTCTATGGCGATTATGATGCAGATGGAATAACCGGAACCGCTTTGTTATTCTCTGTACTCCGCAGGTTAGGAGCAGATGTTTGTTATTATATTCCTAATAGATTAACCGAAGGATATGGACTGAACATAGAAGCCTTACAGAAAGCAAAAAGAAAAGGAGTAGCCCTGCTTATCACTGTAGATTGTGGGATAAATGCCCACAAAGAGGTGAACTATGCGCATAGTTTAGGGATAGAGATAATCATCACCGACCATCATCGTTTAGATAAAGAACCTCCCCCTGCTTTAGCGGTAATCAATCCTCTTCAACCTGAGTGTTCTTATCCCGGGAAGGAATTAACAGGGGTAGGTTTGGCGTATAAGATGGCTTGTGCTTTAACTGGTGAGAGAGAAGAAGAGAATTTAGATCTGGTGGCTTTGGGCACAGTGGCAGACATTGCTCCTTTGGTAGGCGAGAATAGGGTGCTGGTAAAGGAAGGACTGAAGAGGATAGGAGAGAGAAGAGTAGGGTTAAAGGCTTTGATGCGTGTAGCAGGTTTGAAGGGAGAGGTAGGAGTAGGGAGTATAGGCTATATTTTAGGACCGCGAATAAATGCCAGTGGAAGATTGAGTTCTCCTTATTCTGCCCTGAAGATTCTGCTTACCTCTTCAGCGGAAGAAGCAGAGGAGTTAGCCCATATCCTTAATGAAGAGAATATACGCAGACAAAAGGTAGAGAAGGAGATCTTGGAAGAGGCAACCAAAAAACTTATAAGTGATAAAGAAGGAATGAAAAAGAGGATAATCGTTCTTTCAGATAGAGGATGGCATCAGGGGGTGATAGGGATTGTTGCCGCCCGTTTAGTAGAGAGGTATTATCGCCCTGTAATCTTGATAACCATCAGAGAGGATAAAGGGAAAGGTTCAGGGCGTTCTATCAAGAATTTTCATCTTTTTGATGCCCTAAGCCAATGTAAAGGGATATTGGAGACCTATGGAGGGCATAGATACGCCATAGGTTTGAGTTTGCCTGCACAAAGGATAGAAGAGTTTAAGAGGGAAATGGAAAGGATTGCAGATGCTCTTCTTAGTGAGGAGGATTTGATTCCCGAGATAAATATAGATGCCCACATCTCTCTGGCGGAACTAAACTTTTCTCTTCTCCAGGAGTTAGCAGAACTTTCCCCTTTTGGTTGGGGCAATCCTAAACCGGTATTTGCAAGCACTGTGAGACTGCGTTCCTATCAGAGGTTGCGAAATAGCCATTTGAAAATCTGGGTGAATGATGATAAAATTACCTATCCTGCCCTTTGGTTTAATGAGGGAGAGAGATTTTCTCCTCCCAAAGGGGAGTTTCAGGTGGCTTATTCGCCTGTGGTTAATATATGGGAGGGAAGGAAAGAGATTCAGTTGGTGGTTAAGGATATAAAGATAAAAGAAGGAGAGGGCTAAAAAGGAATGGGAGAGGAGGTTCTCTCTCCTCAGTTTCTTTACCTTGCGCCCGTAGCTCAGTTGGATAGAGCAACTGCCTTCTAAGCAGTGGGTCGCGTGTTCGAGTCACGCCGGGCGCGCCAGAATCTGGAGAAGGAGAAGGTTATATAGTGCTTTTTAGATGGTGGGCGTAGCTCAACTGGTTAGAGCACTGGATTGTGGCTCCAGTGGTTGGCGGTTCAAGTCCGCTCGCTCACCCCAGAAGAGGATTTCAGGTGTAAGCAGGTTAGAAAGGAGATAGAGATGTTGTGGTCAAAGTCCTTTATCTTTACCTCTAAAGAAACACCTCAGGAAGCAGAGGTTAGAAGTCATCAGTTAATGC
>QNCL01000029.1 GCA_003645805.1 Candidatus Omnitrophota bacterium | reverse complement strand
TGCGGGAGCAATACAAGATCATCATCGAGGAATCTTGTTAGGAGAAAAGACCTTCGGGAAGGGCTCGGTGCAAACAGTCCTACCTCTTTCCGATGGTTCAGGATTGCGTCTGACCACTGCCAGATACTTCACTCCTTCGGGGCGATGCATTCAAGATAAAGGGATTACTCCTGATGTAGAGGTCAAGGGCAAGGAAGAGGAAGATCTAGAGAGCGAGATCGAGCAGGAGAGTAAGGAAGATATGCAGTTAGAGCGGGCAATAGACCTGCTGAAGGGAATAAAGGTATATCAGAGCGCTTCCAAGGTTAGATAGATTATCGAGTTAAACAGAGTTCACTCAAGGTTATGCTGATTCTGGGTATAGAAACTTCTTGCGATGAAACAGCAGTAGCGGTGGTACAGGATGGAAGGAGGGTGGTTTCCAATGTTGTTTTTTCCAGTCTCAGGGCACATAAGCGCTTTGGAGGCGTGGTGCCCGAGATCGCCGTGCGTGCCCATCTCAGCAAGATAAACTTGGTGTTGAAGAAAGCCGATGTTGATCTGGAAAGGATAAAGTTTATTGCTGTTACTTATCGACCTGGATTAATAGGCGCTCTTCTGATAGGTGTCTCCTTTGCCAAAGCTCTTGCTTTCCGTCAAGGTATCCCTTTAATAAAGATAGACCATCTAATAGCCCATCTCTATGCTCCCTTTTTAGACTCTTCTGTAGATTTTAAGCAAATCTTTCCTGCGATAGGGATGGTTGTTTCAGGAGGACATACCTCTCTTTTTTACCTACACAGTTTTGAGGAGCACCAACTGTTGGGACAGACCAGAGATGATGCAGCAGGGGAGGCTTTTGACAAAGTCGCCAAGATTTTAGACCTGGGCTATCCAGGAGGACCTATAATAGAAAGATTAGCCAGAAAAGGAGACGCTCAGAGGATAAAGTTTCCTTGCGCTACCTTAAAGGGAAGTTTTGATTTCAGTTTTAGCGGAATAAAGACCGCAGTGCTATACAAGGTAAAAAGGGAAGGATGTAGAGCAGTTGCCGACATCTGTGCAGGTTTCCAGAGAGCGGTGACAGAGGTTTTGGTGGAAAAGGCGATAAAGGCTTGTGTAGTTAAGAAGTGCAGGAATCTAATTCTGGGAGGGGGAGTAATATGCAATTCCTATTTAAAAAGGAAAATGACCGAAAGAGCAAGAGAGAAATCTATCTCTCTTTTTTATCCCTCTCCTCAATTCTCCACGGACAATGCAGCAATGGTAGCAGGTTTAGCCTATCACTTGCGCAAAGAAAAGTATCTTGCTTCCCTAAGCCTTACCCCTTCTCCTGACTAACCCCTCCTGATCACATCTTCATTTCTTATACATCTTGCCGGGAGAGGAGTTTTTTATCCCTATATCATTGAAGATTATTGACTAAACAGGAAAAGTTTGTTAGAATTACAGACAGCAGAAGGAAAGAGAAGGGGTTGTGGCGTCAAGAGAGGTTGATATTTAACTCTAAGGGAGATGAAGATTGCGATTTTAGGTGATGGCGGGTGGGGAACAGCATTGGCTATACTCTTAAGTAGATTAGATGCACAGATATGCTTATGGGGAGCCTTTCCTGAGTATGTAAGTTTTTTAGATAGAGAGCGAGAGAATAAGAAGTTTTTACCCGGGGTAAAGATCCCCTCAAAGGTTATTATCCTTTCAAATATAAACAAAGCAATAGATAAAGCAGAGATAGTTATTCTGGCTATTCCCGCAAAGTTTATGCGCTCAGTGCTCAGGAGGATAAAAGAAGTGAGTTTTAAGGGGAGGATAATTGTAAGTGCTACCAAAGGGCTTGAGCAGGAGAGTTTGAAATTGATGTCGGAAGTAATCAAAGAGGAGTTGAGAGAAGCAGAGAGATTGTGTATCCTCTCTGGACCCAGCCATGCCGAGGAAGTAGCCCGAAATGTTCCTACCGCGGTAGTAGTCGCTTCTTCTCAAAAAGAGACTGCTCAGAAGATTCAACACCTATTCTCCTGTGAGAGTTTTCGGGTGTATACTAGCACAGATGTGATTGGCGTGCAGGTAGGGGGAGCGCTGAAGAATGTTATTGCTATTGCTGTGGGGATGTGTGATGGCTTAGGCTTGGGCGCAAATAGTAAGTCCGCACTTATTACACGGGGTTTAGCAGAGATAAAGAGGCTGGGAGAGCAAATGGGTGCTTTCCCCTCCACTTTTGCCGGGCTCTCAGGAATGGGAGATTTAGTGGGAACTTGTTTTAGTGGATATAGTCGGAATAGGAAACTGGGGGAAGAGATAGGGAAGGGCAGGAGATTGGAGGAGGTATTGAGCAGGACAGAGATGGTAGTGGAGGGAGTGAATACATTAAAGGCAGTGATAAAACTGTGTAAGAGGTATAAGGTAGAGATGCCCATCAGTCAGGAGGTGTCCGCAGTTTTATTTAAGAACAAATCTCCTCGTCAGGCAGTTAAGGATTTGATGTTAAGAGAGATAAAAGAAGAGGATGAGAACTGCGCAGGTTAGTATCTTTATTCTTAATCTGCGCAAGAATAAGGAAAAAGGAGGTGAGAAGAGATGAACAAAGCAGAGTTAGTAGGAGCGATTGCCGAGAAGACAGGTCTCTCAAAGGCGAATGTACAGAAGGTAATAGATGCCTTTGTAGAGACAGTAAAGAAGGCTCTGCGCAAGAAGGACAAGGTACAGCTTATTGGTTTTGGCACTTTCTTAGTGCGTTCGCGCAAAGCCAGGAAGGGAAGAAACCCGCAGACAGGGGAAGAGATAAAGATTAAAGCAAAGAAAGTGCCAGTGTTTGTTGCGGGAGCAGCCCTGAAGAAAGCAGCAAAGTGAGTTAGTAGAATTTGGGAACGAGAGGTCAAGAGAAACCTTGACTACTCGTTCCCACCGATAATTACCATCCTGTTTTTTGATTAAAGAGCAGATTTTTTTATCTGCGGGGCGTGGCGCAGTTTGGTTTAGCGCACTTGAATGGGGTTCAAGAGGTCGGCGGTTCGAATCCGCCCGCCCCGACCAATCAAGGGTATTCTATCCTATTATTTGACTCCTCCGGTTATAATTTTATTGTAGAAGGATGGGTAAACCTCCAATATATTCTCATTAAGGAAGGGTTGATGAGAAGAGTAGGTATCGGGTTAATTGGATTTGGAACGATTGGCTCAGGAGTAGTAAAGATATTGAAGGAAAGAGGAAGGGAGTTGAGCGAGAAGGTCGGTTGCGATCTCAGAATAAAGAGAATCGTAGACAAAGATATTACCTCGGCACGCTGTGTAAAGGTAGATAGAAGGCTTCTGAGCACCAATGTAGATGGGTTGCTAACTGATCCAGAAATTGATGTGGTCATTGAACTGATTGGGGGTATCCATCCGGCAAAGGAGTTTGTTAGTCGGGCTCTTAAGGAAGGCAAGGATGTGATAACCGCAAACAAGGCTTTATTAGCCGAGAAAGGAGAGGAGTTATTCAAGATTGCCTCCGAGCAAGGAAGGGAGATTCTATTTGAGGCGAGTGTTTGCGGAGGCATTCCCATCCTTAAGATTCTAAAAGAGGGGTTATGTGCTAATAGGATAGAATCCCTTTTAGGAATTGTCAATGGAACAACCAATTATATCCTTACCCAGATGGAAGAGGAAGGATGTGAGATAGAGAAGGCACTGGAGAAGGCAAAGAAGGAGGGGATTGCCGAAGCAGATGCGTCTTTAGATATTCAGGGAATTGATTCCCAGCATAAGATATGCCTTCTTTCCTCTCTTATCTTTGGCAATTACCTGAGACTTGAGAATATCTTCTGTGAAGGAATCGAAAGGATTAGAGTAAAGGATTTGGAGTATGCCCGTGACTTTGGTTATGCCATAAAACTCTTAGGTATTGTCAGGAGGTTTTCTGAGAAGGAGATAGGCGTTTATGTTTACCCTGCGCTTATTCCTCAAACGCAGCTCTTATCCAAGGTAAGAGGGGCTTTTAATGCCCTTTCTATTAAGGGAGATGTAGTAGGTGAACTTTTTTTCTATGGAAAAGGTGCAGGAATGTTTCCTACAGCCAGTGCAGTAGTTGCCGATTTACTGGATATTGTTAGCAGAAGATCTAAGGGAAAGAGGGAGGATATAAGAAGAGGAAGTAAAGAGAAGATTTGTTTAAGAAAGATAGAGGATTTAGAGAAAAGTTATTACATTCGTTTTTTAGCCGTAGACCAACCAGGAGTATTAGCCGCAATCGCCAGATGTTTAGGAGAACAAAAGGTGAGTATTGCCAGTGTAATTCAGAAGGAGCGAGAGGAGAGTAAAGTAGTGCCGATTGTAATGATGACCCATTATGCTCGCGAGAGAGATGTGCAAAGGGCGCTCAAGGAGATAGATAGACTTCCGGTGGTAAAGGAGAGGTTAGCGATAAGGATAGAGGAGTGAGAGGAGAGAGTGGTTTTGGATTGATTAGACGGTATAAGGAGTATCTTCCGGTGAGCGAAGATACTCCCATCGTTAGTTTAAACGAAGGAGATACTCCGCTTATCCCCGCGCATTATTTAAGTCAATATTTGGAGATGGAGGTGTTTTTAAAATATGAAGGGGCAAACCCTACAGGTTCTTTCAAGGATAGAGGAATGACCCTGGCTATCTCCAAGGCAATAGAGGAAGGGTATAAAGCGGTGATTTGCGCTTCTACAGGCAATACCTCTGCTTCTGCGGCAGCCTATGCAGCGCGTGCAGGGATTAGATGCATCGTGCTCATTCCTGAAGGAGCGATTGCTTTAGGGAAACTTTCCCAGGCTCTGATGCACAAGGCTAAGGTGATAGCCATAAAGGGTAATTTTGATACCGCCTTAAATCTTGTGCGCGAGATTATAAAGCGTTATCCCATCGCCTTGGTGAATTCCATTAACCCTTATCGTCTGGAGGGACAGAAGACAGGTGCTTTTGAGATTTGCGATGCTTTAGGTAAAGCCCCTGATTATCAAGCAATGCCTGTAGGAAATGCCGGGAATATTACCGCTTATTGGAAAGGGTATAAGGAGTATAAAGCAAAAGGCAAGATTTCTTCTTTACCACGAATGCTGGGGTTTCAGGCAGAGGGATCAGCACCTATTGTAAAAGGATTTCCCATTCCCAAACCCCAGACAATCGCCACTGCTATCAGGATCGGCAACCCGGCAAGTTGGAAGGGAGCAGAACAGGCAAGAGAAGAATCTGCAGGGGTAATAGAGAGCGTAAGCGATGAGGAGATTATCTCTGCTTATAGGCTATTAGCAGAGAAGGAGGGGGTGTTTGTTGAGCCTGCTTCTGCTGCTTCTGTGGCAGGAGCAATAAAACTTTTCCAGAGAGGGTATTTTAAGAGAGCGGAAAAGGAGAAGAAAAGGAGATTGGTGTGTATTCTTACCGGGCATGGATTAAAAGACCCGAATATGGCAATTCAGAATGTCCGGCCTCCAAAGGTAGTGGAGGCAGAAATAGAGAGGGTGATGGAGGAGGTGGAGAGTTAATCCTGATTATTTGTTTTTCGCGTAAGTAGAAAGGGAGAGAATGAAGTATATTATTATAATTCCAGATGGAATGGCAGATTATCCTTGCGAAAAACTCTTTGGAAAGACTCCTTTAGAGGTGGCTAAAACTCCCTTTATGGATGCCTTTTGTGCTCAGGGAAAGATAGGTCTGGTGCGTACCATCCCGCGCGCAATGGAAGCAGCAAGTGATATCGCAAACCTCTCTATTCTCGGCTATGATCCTGCGCGCTATTATCCCGGAAGAGGACCTCTGGAAGCAAGCAATTTAGGAGTGGAGTTAGAAGAGGGAGATATCGCTTTCAGATGTAATCTTGTTACCGTAGAGAAGCAGGAGGACAGGTTAATCGACTATAGTGCAGGGCATATCTCCAGTCCCGAGGCAGAAGTCTTAATCTCAAAACTGAACAAGGAATTAGGCAGTGAATCTATACATTTCTATGCAGGGGTGAGTTATCGACATCTTCTGGTTATCAAAGGAGAAAAAAAGTTATTAGAAGTAAAAACTATTCCCCCTCATAATATTATAGGCGAGCGTATCTCTGAAAATCTACCTGCAGGAGAGGGGGCAGAGGTTTTGATTGATTTAATGAACAGATCTTATGAAGTGCTTAAAGAGGAAGAGGTGAATGCGGTGCGCATAGATTTAGGAGAGAATCCTGCAAATATGGTTTGGTTTTGGGGACAGGGAGAGAAGATAGATCTTCCTTCTTTTGAAGCAAAGTTTGGGCTAAAAGGTGCGGTGATCTCGGCAGTAGATCTAATCAAAGGGATAGGAAAAAGCATAGGGTTTGAGGTTATAGATGTAGAAGGAGCAACAGGTTATTATAACACTAACTACCAGGGCAAAGGGAGGTCAGCGATTTCTGCGCTTGAAGAGAAGGATTTGGTCTATGTGCATATTGAGGCACCCGATGAGGCAGGACATAATGGAGAGATAAGGGAGAAGATAAAGGCAATCGAGGAAATAGACCAGTTTATTGTAGGAGAGGCATATCGCTACTCAGAGCACAACCCTGCGCGCGTACTAATCTTGCCCGACCACTTTACTCCAGTAGAAGTGCGTAAGCATTGCCCAGAGATGGTGCCTTTTATTATCGCTGGAGAGGGGATTGAGAAGGATGAGATCGATTCATTTTCTGAAAGCAATGCCCAGAAGAGCAGATTAAGGATTAAGGAAGGGTGGCGACTGATGGAGTATTTTTTAACATAGAAGGAGAGAGATGCTTATTGTCCAGAAATATGGAGGGAGTTCGTTAAGGAACCCGGAGAGGATCAAAGTGCTGGCAAAGCGTATTGCTACCTTGAAAGAGAGAAAGAAATATTCAATGGTGATAGTAGTTTCTGCATTAGGAGATACTACAGATAGACTCCTAAGACTCTCTTCTCAGGTTTGCTCTGATCCGCCCCAGCGTGAACTGGATATGCTTATCTCCACAGGAGAGCAGATTTCCGCTTCTCTACTAACAATGGCGCTTTGCTCTTTTGGGAAAAGGGCAATTTCTCTTACCGGTAGACAGAGCGGGATAATCACAGACAACTTTCATACGCGCGCACGGATACTGAGTATAGATCCTGGGCGTCTGAAGAGGCTGCTTGAGGAGGATAATATCGTGGTAGTAGCAGGTTTTCAAGGGATAACCTCAGAAAGCGAGATTACCACCTTAGGCCGAGGAGGCTCGGATCTGACTGCTGTTGCTCTGGCTGTGGCTTTGAAGGCTGATAGGTGCGAGATATATACCGATGTGGAAGGGGTATATACTGCTGATCCTAAGATTGTTCCTGAGGCAAGGAGGTTGAAAAGGATAAGTTATGAAGAGATGCTCGAACTTTCTTCTGTAGGAGCAAAGGTGTTGCAATTGAGAGCGGTGGAGATGGCCGAGAAACACAATGTTCATCTTTATGTTGCCTCAAGTTTCAATCCTAAAAGAGGTACATTGATTTCAGGGAGAAACAGATGAGAGGAATGGAAGAGGAGTTAATAACTGCGGTAGCCATTGATGAGAAGGAGGTAAAGATTACTATCTTCAGCGTTCCGGACAAACCAGGAGTTGCTGCTCAGATCTTTCGGCATATTGCCGAAAGAGAGGTAAATGTAGATATGATTGTCCAGAATATTAGTCATCGCCCCCATACGAAGAAGAGACTTCAGAGAACAGATATTTCCTTCACAGTAGCCAAAGAAGATTTGAAGCCCGCTTTAGAGGAAGTAAAGAAGGTGGCAAAAGAGATAGGGGCAGAAGGAGTAGATTATGATGAGGATATCACCAAAGTTTCGGTGGTGGGGGTAGGGATGCGTTCTCACCCGGGGGTAGCGGCTAAGGTCTTTTCTGCTTTGGCAGAAGAAAAGATAAACATAGAGATGATCAGCACCTCAGAGATAAAGATTTCCTGTATAGTGAAGAAAAAGGATGGGAGAAAAGCAGCCAGAGCAATTCACAGAAAGTTTGCTCTGCATAAGAGGAGATAGGAAAGATGGCAGGAGTAGAGGTAGAGATTTATGATACAACCTTAAGGGATGGGGCACAAGGTGAGAGTATTTCTTTCTCTTTGGAGGATAAACTTAAGATCGCCCAGAGGTTGGATGAGTTAGGTGTGCACTATATTGAGGGGGGCTGGCCAGGTTCTAACCCTAAGGATGCACGCTTTTTTAAGGAGATAAGGAAGGCAGATATTAGACAGGCAAAGATAACCGCTTTCGGGAGCACCCGGCGTGCCAACAGAAGGGTAGAGGAGGATGAGAATATTGCCCATCTACTCAAAGCAGATACAGAGGTGGTTACCATTTTCGGCAAAAGTTGGGATTTTCAGGTGAAGGAGATTTTGCGGGTAGGCTTGGAAGAGAATTTGAGGATGATATTTGACTCTATAAGTTATCTAAAAAAGCAAGGGAGAAGGGTTTTTTATGATGCTGAGCATTTCTTTGATGGTTTCTCTGCTAATAAAGAGTATGCCCTTAAGACCCTTACGGTTGCTCAGGAGGCAGGAGCAGAGTGTATAGTCCTTTGTGATACCAATGGAGGAGTGCTTACCTCTCAACTGAGAGAGGTGATTTCTTTTCTTAAGAAAAGGGTAAAGGTTCGCTTAGGTATCCATAGTCATAATGATTGCGGAATGGCAGTGGCTAACAGCATTGTTGCTGTTGAGCAGGGATGCACACATATTCAGGGGACAATCAACGGCTATGGGGAGAGGTGTGGAAATGCAGATCTGTGTCTTATCTTACCCAATTTGCTTCTTAAACTGAATATTGAGTGTATTCCCCGGGAGAGACTGAAGAGGCTCACGGAGATAGCACATTATGTAGCCGAGATTGCCAATATGGTTCCTCAAAACAATCAACCTTTTGTAGGCAAGAGCGCCTTTGCACATAAAGGAGGGGTGCACATTGATGGAGTGATGAAGGACAGCAGGAGTTATGAGCATATACAGCCAGAGTTGGTAGGTAATAAACGGAGGTTTCTTCTTTCAGAACTATCAGGAAAAGCAAATATCTTGCTGAAAGCGAAGGAGTTGCATATAGATATAAAGAAAAACGACCCGCAAACAAAAAGGATCTTGCAACTTCTTCAGGATCTGGAGAACCAGGGATATCAATTTGA
The DNA here is from genome assembly GCA_003645805.1 of Candidatus Omnitrophota bacterium. Classification (GTDB taxonomy): domain Bacteria; phylum Omnitrophota; class 4484-213; order 4484-213; family 4484-213; genus B17-G2. Next base: position 322 of record QNCL01000029.1, on the reverse strand, counting down.
GGCTGCAGAATCCTCTTTTGAACTGTTGATGAACAAGGCTCTGGGAAGGTATAAGGAGTTTTTTCATCTGGAGAGTTTTCGCATAGTAATTGAGAAGAAGGAGAAGAAGATAGTGGCTAAAGCCACCGTGGGCGTGAGGGTTAAGAAAACTTTAAAGCATACCACAGCCGAAGGAGATGGGCCGGTAAACGCACTGGATAGGGCTTTAAGGAAGGTTCTTACAGAGTTTTATCCGGTGCTGGCAGAGATGCATCTATCCGATTTTAAAGTAAGGGTCTTGGATGCTAAACAAGGCACGGCAGCGAAGGTGCGTGTTTTAATT
>QNCL01000028.1 GCA_003645805.1 Candidatus Omnitrophota bacterium | reverse complement strand
TTTACCTGCGGAGATACCATCTCTCAGTTGTTTGCCCAAAAAAACTCTGTAGGAATAATGCTTTTGGTCAATGGAGTGTGGTTGTTGTCCGCAGATATCAGTCTACGGAGAAAAAAAGAAAGGGCGGTTCTCCTTTCTTTTTCCTCTGCTTTTTTGATCGGCTGTGCTCAGGTAGCCGCTTTAATCCCTGGAATCTCTCGCAGTGGAATAACCATCTCTACAGGAATTCTTTGTAATCTGGAGAAGGAAACCGCTTTCAAGTTCTCTTTTCTTCTTTCCATTCCCGTCATCTTAGGCGCTTTTTTATTTGCCCTGAAGAATTCTTGCCCTTCTTGGGATTGGGCAGTAGTCTTTGCTATAATTATAAGTACCATCTCAGGGTTATTCTCGCTCAAATTCTTTCTTCATCTGATAAAGAGAAGCAAACTCTTTATATTTGCTCTCTATTGCTTTCTGATAGGAATAGCAATATTGATGCTCTAAGATTGGAGAATGAGTAGTATTTCCAAAGACAAAATCTTTGCTCTGTTTCTCTTTGCCCTATCCTTTTTTACTGCTATTTCTCTTTTTTCCTTTCACCCTTTAGACTTGCCTTTTTTTACCTCCTCCCCTCCCCTCTCTCCTTCCAACTTTGGAGGGAAGGTAGGGGCTTATTTTGCTTTTCTCCTCCTTTTGAGCATAGGGTTTTCTGCCTATTTTCTGCCTCTGGTATTTTTGTGTCTGGGAATAGAGCAGAGGCGAAAGAGAAGTGGTTCTCTTGTTTTTTTGGCAGGAGGAATTTTTATCTTCCTTCTTTCTCTTTCTACAATATTGGCGGGAAGAGGGGGAATTAGAGGAGGAGGGATTGTAGGGCTTTATTTGTTTTCCTGGATAAGCAGGTATTTTAATCAAAGCACCTACTTTATTGCTACTGTCTTTCTTCTCCTTTCCTTTCTTCTTATTCAGGATATTTTCTTTCTCTCCTCTTTTTTAATCCTGCTGAAGAAAATAAAAGCAGGAATTTTCAAGGGAGCAAAAAAAGGAGGGAAAGTATTGATTAAACTACTATTTGCAAAGAGAAGCAAACTCTCTGTTTTTAGACAAGAGAAGAAAGGAAGAAAGAAGGTAATGAGGAGATTTGCGCAGAAGAAAGAAGAAAAAGTAAGAGAGCCTTCTCTTTGTTTAAGAGAGAAAGGAGAGGGTAAAAAAAGTTTGCACCAAGATACCCCTTCTCACTTTCAACTTCCTCCTCTAAGTCTTCTTAAGTCTCCCCCTCCCTTTGAACAAAGGAAGATCAGAGAAGACCTTAATGAAAATGTTAGAATATTAGAAGGGACACTGCTTGATTTTGGTATAGAGGCAAAGGTGGTGAATATAGATCGTGGTCCAGCAGTTACTCGCTATGAACTCCTTCCTGCTCCGGGAGTAAAGGTAAACAAGATTGTGAGTTTAGGCGATAACATCGCTATGGCTCTGAAGGCAGAGAGCGTGCGTTTTATTACCCCCATTCCTGGTAAAGGGGCAATAGGGATGGAAGTTCCCAATTCTTCTACTGCTCTGGTTTACTGTCAAGAGATACTGAACTCTGAGGAATTCAGAAGAAGCAAGTTTGTTATTCCTTTAGGATTAGGAAAAGATGTCTCAGGGATGCCTCTGATTGCTGATTTAGCCGAGATGCCTCATCTTCTAATTGCCGGCACTACCGGGAGCGGGAAAACAGTGTGTGTGAATAACCTGATCATCAACCTTTTATTCAAGTTTTCTCCTGATCAACTAAAACTCCTAATTATCGACCCTAAGATGGTAGAACTTGCCGCTTTTAATGAGATTCCTCATCTTCTTTCTCCTGCAATTACCGAGGCAAAAAAGGCGGCTTTAGCCCTGAATTGGGCGGTAGGAGAGATGGAAAGGAGATTTCATCTTTTAGCCGAAGCAGGAGCGCGTAATATTAAGGTATATAATCAGAAGAGAGAAGAGAAACTTCCTTATATTGTTATTGTAGTGGATGAGTTGGCTGACCTGATGATGATTGCCTCCAAACAGGTAGAGGGAGCGATTACTCGTTTAGCCCAACTCTCTCGGGCAGTGGGAATTCATATTATCTTAGCCACTCAACGTCCTTCTGTGGATGTAATTACCGGAGTGATTAAGGCAAACTTTCCCGCACGCATTTCCTTTAAGGTTGCTTCCAAGGTAGACTCGCGCACTGTTCTGGATGTAAATGGGGCAGATAAGTTGTTAGGAAATGGAGATATGCTCTTTTTAGAACCAGGGTCTTCTCGGCCCAAACGGGCACAAGGAACTCTAATCTTTGATGAGGAGATAGAGAGAGTGGTGAATTTTCTAAGAAAACAACAGAAACCCGTTTACAACGAGCAGATTCTGAAGCAGGAGGAGTTTAGAGGAGAGAAACGAGGGGGCGAGAAAGATGAGTTGTATGAGGAAGCAGTAAGGCTGGTGATTCAGATGAGACAGGCTTCCGTTTCTCTGCTCCAGAGGAAGTTAGGCATAGGCTATTCTCGGGCAGCCAGGATTATTGATATGATGGAGGAGGAGGGAATTATTGGTCCTCCGATAGGGAGCAAGCCAAGGGCGGTGTTAATAGAGAGCAAGGATCTAAGAGAATAATAGCAAGATTTTTAAAAAATTTTTTAAAAACTTTATAAAATTGCTGATAAAACACTTGACAAAAGTATTTTTTTGATAATATTCTATTGCTGGTTCAAAATAATAGATATTTCAATTTTATTATGAGGAGGTAAGAAGATGAGAAAACTGGTAATTTTGTTAGGATTAATCTTACTTTCCCAAAAAGATGTGGCTTTTGCTTCTGGACATCGTCAAAGGATTGTTGAGTTCTCTCATCAAAAAAGTCAAGAAGCATTTAAGCGTGAACTTCCTCTTGCAGCAGCAGAAGGATATCAATCTTCCCCCTCTATGATTATCTCAGTAGAGAATTTTGAGGAGGGCGTTTTGGGAAATTCGCAAGGTGCAGATGCAAGTGGAATTACCTCTGAGGAGGCGCATAATGGAAGATTTTCTTTAAAACTTGTAAATACAGGCACAGGCAAATGGGCTTCTTATGGGATTGTGCAACCTTTTCAAGATGTTCCCAAGGATGTTAACCTAAAGGAATATAATCTCTGTTTTTATGCAAAATCTGCGGGTGAGGGCGGTAAAGGTATCGTAGTTACTTTCGTAGATGGAAGTCTACAGTATGATATTCCTGCAGGGAGGCATGATTTTATTTTATCCAATGATTGGGAGAAGTACAGAATAGATTTAGATCAAGTATCTGCACAAGGAGTGGATATTAACAACATCACTCAAATGAGCCTTCACCATGGAGATGAAGTGTGGGCAAGCCCTCTTGTTAATCCTCGGACACCGGCGTTTATAGATGATATCCTTCTAATCCACAAGAGTGTGGAAGAAGAGCCTCAGAAGGAAGAGAAAGGTTTATGGGAGAGTTTTATCGAATGGTTAAGAGGGCTTTGGCCCTTTTAATCAGCAGAAGTTAGAGGTTTAGCAGAAAGGTTGATCATAGGAAGAGGCTTGGCTTATCAAAATCAGAGTCATTAGGTTAGACATCGCTACAATTGTGCAAGTGGAGAAGATGCCCAGTAGAGGGATAAGAAAGAGAGAAGTAAGTATTGCTCCTGATAACCCTCCCAACAGATCTGCGCTATAGACAGTTCCCACGGCTTTTTCTACTTTTCCACCCACATCCTTTTCCTTCAAGAGCAGATGATTAGCCAAAGGATATTCTGCTCCTACGCAAGTTCCTATTACTCCCGAGAGAAAGAAAAAAAGTCCTACCCCTTTTCCTACTTCTGGTTTAGACAGAGAAGAGAAGATAAAAGGCAGAAGTAGAGCGTAGGCAGAGATACTCAACTCTAATTTGGATAAGGCTCTTTGCGCACAGAACTTTCTCGAAGCCAATCTCTTGCTTGATAGATAACTTCCCATTCCTAAACCAGCCATAAAACAAGCGATAATCATTCCTATTTGGCTATAGATATACCCGTAGATAATCTGAAAACACAGCAGGATTACTGTCTCAAGAGATAGACCAGCAAATCCGCTGGTAAAGATGCACAGTTTACTTGCCTGACTGATACCTGTTTTTCTCAGTTGAAGGAAAAAGAGGAGGAGAAGAGAAAAGAGAAGGATGTGGGTCATTTTGATTGTAGAGAGTTTTTCCAAAAGGTATGTATGTGAAGGGTAGAAAAAGGAATTGTGCACAATCAGATAGTAGTAGAAAGAAACAGGGTGGAAGTCCATGTTAAGAGGAATACTCTTTATCCTTTTCAGCGACCTCTTTACATAGTCAATCTTTTGTAAATCTATCTTGTTCCAGAGGTGATAAAGGGTGAAATATTTATTCACTATTCTTCTCTCTTCCCATCGCTTTTCTAAGGTGTTTATTTTATAAGTGAGAATAGGAGAGAAAGAAGCAAACAGGTAAAGGTTCTCCCCCGGAATAATAAGAGTGTAAGGAAAGACAGCCTTGAGTGTATTGTAAACAGAGATGTTATATCTTATTAGTTGAGGGTTGAGATAAACAGAGGAGGAGAAGATATGCAGGACAAATATACCTCTTTTGTTCAAGATCCTGCCTACTTCTTGGAAGAATTCTTTTGTATACACTCTATTTATCTGCAGGCTAACAGGATCAGGGAGGTTAAGGATTACTACATCATAGCGCTCCATAGAAGTTCTTATAAACGCTCGGGCATCTGTAAGATGGATGTTTACCTTGGAGTTTGTTAGTGTTCTCTTCTGAGAAGGAGAGAGGAAGTTTTTGTTTATCTGAATGAGTTGAGGGTCTAATTGCACATAATCAACCTTTTCTATTGGATGCTTGAGAATCTCTTCAATATAGCCAAGCCCTCCCCCAATAAACAAGATTTTCTTAGGAAAAGGATGCTGGAGGAGAGAGAGATGTACATTTTCCTCCTCTGCTTCTTTATTTGCACTGCTGAAGAATAGTTCGCCATTCTCATAGATATTATACTCTCCCTCCTCTTCGATTACGCTGATATTTCCATAAAGGGAATGCTCATACTCTACCAGATGTCTTCCCTTCCATTGCCTTTGGGCAGAGATTTTTTCCAAGGCTTTGCTTCCTGTAAACAGGAAGAGAACCTGGGCGAGGAGAAGGATAAAGGTAAAGGCAGTTCGCAGGAGGTTTTTTAGCCAAAGGGCACCGATAGAGAAAGCCATTGCCGTATTCAGTATGCCTAAGAGTGCACAAATCTGAAAAGGAGCGAGGAATCTTACCAGAAGATAAGAAAGAAGCCCTCCCCCTGTTGCTCCTATTGTTTCCAAGAGATAGGCTTTCCCGATCCTCTTCTCTTTTTTCTGGACATAGAGTTTGGAAAGAAAGACAAAACCAAAGCCGCAGAGAAAGGAATAGGGGATAAGGGCGAGGAAGGAGATGAGAAATATAGATCCAGGGCTTAGAAGTTCATAGAAAGGAAACCCAAGGAAGGATTTGGCAGTGCGGGCAAGATAAACTTGCACATAGAGAAGAAGAGGAAGGAGAAGGTGAAAGGAGATGAGCAGGGCAACAGACCTTCTGTTTACTCTTCTTGCCCAGAGGCTTCCCATAGCAGTGCCCAGAAGCCAATTACCCAGAATTATCCCTAGAGAGAGTTCATTTCCCGAGAAGGTGGCGGTTAATTCCCGCACAAGTAGTATTTGGGCGATCAACCCGGAGAATCCCAATACAAGTAATGAAAGCCCAACAAGAAGAGAATGTTTATTCTTTATCATAATAGAGCAGGAACCGACCCTAAAGTTTTCGCAAAACACCTCTTTAGGTTATTATACCACAATAACAAATTTTCTTTACTACTTTCCACCTAGTTTCCACCCCTGGGGTGGAAATCGGGGGACTTATACATGAAAGTTTGCAATGATTTTAAAAATAGAGTATAATTAACAGGTGATTTTTAGTTAAAAGGGGGTGAAAAATGAACAGGAACACAGGAAGGGAAATAAGCAAGGAGGAGATACTGAGAATAGTGAAAGAGGAGGATGTCAAGTTTATTCGACTCTGGTTTACAGACATCTTGGGGCAGATCAAGAGTTTTGCTATTACCAGCGCAGAGTTAGAGGAAGCGTTAGAGAATGGAATGGGCTTTGACGGTTCTTCTATTACCGGTTATCAGTCTATAGAAGAAAGCGATATGATCGCAATGCCCGATCCCTCTACCTTCCGGATCCTTCCTTGGAGACCCCAGGAGAAGAAGGTAGCGCGAATGGTCTGTGATATCCTTACTCCTGAGCGTCGACCTTATGAAGGAGATCCGCGCTATGTTCTAAAGAGAGCCCTGCAGAGGATGAAAAAGATGGGCTTTGACCACTATTATCTTGGTCCTGAACTGGAATACTATTATTTCAAGAGTGATTCAGCAACGGAGATACTGGACAAAGGAGGGTATTTTGATCTGACCACTCTGGATGTAGGTAGTGACCTGCGGCGGGATACCATCTTTGCTTTAGAAGCCATGGGGATTCCAGTAGAGTATTCTCATCATGAGGTAGGTCCTAGTCAGCATGAGATCGATATGAAGTATGCAGATGCGCTGGATATGGCTGATTATGTAATGACCTATCGAGTAGTGGTAAAGGAGGTTGCTCAGAAGTATGGAGTATATGCAACATTTATGCCCAAACCTCTATTTGGAGAGAATGGAAGCGGGATGCATACCCATCAATCTCTTTTTAAGAAGGACGAGAATGTCTTCTTTTCCCAGACGGATAAATACTATCTCTCTGAGACAGCAAAAAGGTTTATTGCCGGACAACTAAAGCATGCTAAAGAGATGAGCGCGATATTTGCTCAGTGGGTAAATTCCTATAAGAGGCTTGTGCCTGGCTATGAAGCCCCGGTATATATTGCCTGGTCAAGAAGAAATCGCTCCGCCCTTATCCGTGTGCCTGTTTACCATCCTGGAAAAGAACAAGCAACACGGGCTGAACTCAGATGTCCTGACCCTGCTTGCAATCCCTATCTTACCTTTGCCGTTATGCTTCAGGCAGGATTGGAGGGAATAGAGAAGGGATATGAACTTTCTGAGCCAATAGAGAAGAATCTTTATCATCTTACCGATGAAGAAAGAAAGAAGTTCGGAGTGAAGTCTTTGCCCAGTAGTTTAGGAGAGGCGGTGCAGATTGCTGAGGAGAGCGAATTTATTTACAAGGCGTTAGGAAAGCATGTGTTCACTCGCTTTATTGAACTAAAGAAAAGAGAGTGGGAGGAATACAGGGTTCAGGTTACCAGATACGAGTTAGAGAATCTCCTTCCTATTCTTTAAGGATAGTTAGTTTGTGCGGTTGAATATAATTTGTTTGGGATGATATATATACCTCCGATGCCTATGAAAGAGGCTAAACTTCCCTTATCCTATTCCTTCCCTTAGTTTTTTCACTCCAGATATGGGGATGTATGTGAACAAACTTGAAAGAGGGCGTTGAAGGAGATAAGCCTTCCCTCAAAGCTTTATTTGGAAAGATGCGGTGTTCAGATCTCAATCTACTCAGGATAGGATTGGTGCAGATGAATGCTACCGTGGGAGACATAAAAGGTAATAGAAGGAAGATTGTTCAGTATATTAACCAAGCAAAAGAGCAGGGAGTGGATATTGTTGCTTTTCCTGAACTTGCAGTATGCGGGTATCCTCCCGAGGATTTACTACTTCGAAGGGATTTTGTGGATGAGATTCTGAGGAATTTATTCTCTCTCCTTCAGGAGAGTAAGGGGATTGTAGCAATTATAGGATTTGTAGACAGAGATAACAAAGGGAGATTATATAATGCTGCGGCTATAGTTCAGAATAAGGAACTCAAAGGGATTTATCGTAAGATAAAGTTGCCAAATTATGGTGTCTTTGATGAAAAGAGATATTTTGAGCCTGGTAAGGAGAGGGTTGTATTTGAGATAGAAGGAATCAGGTTTGCAGTGAATATCTGTGAGGATATTTGGAAAGAGAAAGGGCTGGTAAGTCAAGAAGCGCAAAAGGGTGCGCAGATTATCTTCAATCTTTCCGCTTCTCCCTACTATGCAGGAAAAGCAGGAGAAAGAGAGCAAATGCTTACAGGGCGCGCAAAAGAGACAGGGGCTTATGTTTGCTATGTAAACTTGGTAGGAGGTCAAGATGAGATTGTCTTTGATGGGGGAAGTATGGTAATTGGACCAACAGGAGAAAGAGTGGCTATAAGCCCTCAATTCGAGGAGGATCTCTTGATAGCAGAAATCCCTTTCACTCCTCGTTCCTCATCCATAGAGGAGGTAGTGAGGTTAGAAAGTCTTTCAAGAAAAAGAAAGCCTCCTTTGCCCAGGAGAAGAATCCAGCGCCTGGAGGAAACTGAGGAGATTTACCGAGCCTTGGTTTTGGGCACACGGGATTACATAAAGAAGAATAACTTTAGACAAGCAGTTATCGGTTTAAGCGGGGGGATAGATTCTTCTCTGAGTGCAGTAATTGCTTGTGATGCTATCGGAAGAAGAAATGTGATTGGTATCTCGATGCCTTCTCGTTATTCTTCCCGGGAGACGCAGAGAGATGCTGAGAGGTTGGCAAAGAATTTAGGAATTAGGTATATTGTTGTTTCTATCGACGAAATATTCCAGAGTTATCTTTCCGCTTTAAAAAAGGAATTCAGAGGATTAAAGCCTGATATTACAGAAGAGAACTTGCAGGCGAGGATCAGAGGGAATATTCTTATGGCTTTTTCTAATAAATTCGGCTGGCTTGTGCTTACCACGGGAAATAAAAGCGAGACCTCAGTAGGATACTGCACCTTGTATGGAGACACTGCAGGAGGGTTTGCGTTGATAAAAGATGTGCCCAAGACATTGGTATATACTCTCGCCCACTGGAGAAATGCAAGAGAGAAAAAGGAATTAATCCCTAAAACCATCTTTGAGAGACCTCCGAGTGCAGAGTTGAAGGAGAATCAAAAGGATGAGGATTATCTCCCTCCTTATCCTGTTTTAGACCGTATACTAAAAGCCTATATTGAAGAAGAAAGAAGGGTGGAGGAGATTGCTCAGGAGATCGATGCAAGAACAGTAAAAAGGATAGTGCAGTTGGTGGATAGAAACGAATATAAACGTCGTCAATCTCCTCCAGGAATCAAGATCAGTGCGCGTGCCTTTGGAAAAGATAGAAGATTTCCCATCACCAATAAGTTTATTCCTTAAGAAGTGACCACAGCAAGGAATAAGATTAGATTAACAAAAAAGGTGGAGGATAAGGAGTTTTTAAGAAAGCATAGTTTATACGACCCTAACTTTGAGTATGCAAGTTGCGGGGTCGGTTTTGTTTGCCATATCAAGGGAAAGAAATCGCACAAAATTCTTCAGCAAGCCCTGGAGGTCTTAAGACGTTTATCCCATCGTGGAGCAACAGGTGCAGATCCAAAGACAGGAGATGGAGCGGGTGTTCTTCTTCAACTTCCTCATCGTTTTTTTGCTCGGGTTTGCCGAGGCAGAATCTCTCTTCCCTCAGAAGGAGAATATGGGACAGGATTGGTATTTCTACCTCCTGATAGAAAAGAAAGAAGGTTTTGCAAGGAGGTTTTTTGATAGGTTTATTGCTCAGGAGAAACAGCATCTTTTAGGATGGCGTGAGGTACCCATAGATTAATTCCAATAAATGCTGATGAGATTCAGATAAAGATTGCTCAAGGGGCAAAAACCCGGAGAAGTTTGTTTCCACCCCTGGGGTGGAAATCGGACTTATAATTTGACATAAGCACAGAGAGAGGGTAAAATAGAGCAAGATAAGAG